>NZ_SRIO01000016.1 GCF_004684205.1 Candidatus Macondimonas diazotrophica | reverse complement strand
AGCATGGCTGAGGCCTGAAGCGCACCGAACCGATCGCTGGCGGCCGGCTCGGCTGAAAAAGGCGACCCGCTCAGGGTCGCCTTTTTCACGCCAGCGGTCGTTTGCTGTGCTGGACGAGCGGGTCAGTCCGCGTCCGGACAATCTTGCGTCAAGGCATAGCCGAACGCGAAGGCGGCGTCACTGGCCGGCCAGGTCGGCACCCAGTAGAGCGGCTGAGGATTCAGCGGCAGATCGTCCGTCGTAGCAAGCCGGGTAAGTGATGCCGGTGGGGCGCTGCGCTCGGCTGTTGCCCGCCAGACCCACAGGCATGGACCGGCGGGGGCACCGTCGGGCCATCCCAGACGGGCCAGTGTGACCGGGTCGACCACGGCGCTGCCGGGAAACTGCAACTTGAGGTTGCCGGCGGTCAGCGCATCGGCGGCGAGGATGCGGCCGTTCTGGAAGCCTTGAGTCTCGAGTTGGGCGGCGAGTGCGGGATAAGGGACATTCATGCGGTTGGGGTCGGCGAGCGCCGGGCCCAGCAGGATGCGTAGTGGCATGAGCAGAAGGATCAGCCAGGCTATCGTGGCACTCAGTCGCAGGAATCGTCGCATCCGGGCCGCAGCGAGGCAGCCGTCACCGGTGTGGGAAAAGGCCCACAGGGGCACGAGAAACAAGAGCGGTTGCAGCCACCGATCCTTGAAATGGGGGAAGCTGAGCACCCACGCCGAAAAGATCAAGGTGGCCAGCAATGTGCTGAAGTAAAATGAGAAACTGAAATTCTGGCGCAACGATGGCGACTTTGAGCGCCAAGGCCGGAAGCACAACGTCCAGACCAGTGTAAAGGGCAGCACGAAGCTGATGGTGGCCAGCACCAGGCTTTGCAGGCTGCCGCCGAGGCTGGAATGGGCATCGGCCCGGAGCGCCGCTGTGGTATCGGAGAGCTCGGCCGGCAGGGCCAGCAGGACCGGGGCGGCGATGAGCATGGCGGGCAGCCAGGCCAATGCCAGGGCGGCGCGAGTTTGGGCGTTTCGGGCGGTCCAAGCGGCGGCAAGGCTGATGGCGATCAGAACGTACAGGCCGTTGAGTTTCGCCAGCAGCAGCGCAGCGGCCAACACGCCCCAGCATCCGGCTCGCCACGGCGCCGGATGGCGTAGCAAGTCGAGCGTCGTCACGAACAGCATGGCGGCAAGGCTCATGGCCAGGACGCTATGGGTGAGATCGCGCTGTGATTCCCAGGCGATCTGGGGGATCAGGAAGAGTGAAACGGTGGCCAGGACAGGTCGGAAGGGGTCCGCGAACAAGCGTTTTCCGGCCGCTAGAACCGACAGATGGAAGATCAGCAGCAGCGTGTTCTTGAGCACCGCCAGGGTCCAGATCGGGGATGGACTGAACCGGCCGAGTCCGATCACGATCCAAGTATAGAGTGGGGGCTGGCCGGGGTAGGTCTTGGTCAGCCATTGCGACCAGAGCACCTGCTGGGCCTCGTCGCTTTCCAAGGCATGCGGAAAAGCGAGGCGGATCGCCGTCTGCCCGATAAAGAAAACGGCCAGACCGAGGGCCAGCCACCGACTGTTGCAGGGAAACGCCGGCAAGGCGGACTGGTGGCAGGGCGAGCGGGCGGCGCGGATGCCAGGACGGAACCTGTCCATGTCGATCGGCATTGGTCTAAATCGGCGGGGGATGCTTGCGATTAGTCTAATGGATGAATGCGTCAGGATGACGACGCTGAAGTTTCGCGCAACGCGGAATGGGCAGCGGCACCCGGACGGGTCGTGGATGCCCGCATGTTTTGAAAGTGGGTCAGTGGCAAGCTTTTAATAATCGGTTAAGGTGTGCGGTCTAGTTTCGCAGCTTTCCACGATCTGACCGGGCATAAAGAGATTTGAAGACACATGGCGGGGTGCGCGCGATTCGGTGGTCGGCGCACTGGGGATGGCTTTTCGTATGGGCATTGTTCATCACCGTTGCCGCATCGACGCGGACGCTATGGCCGATCGACGAGACGCGCTATGCCACTGTCGCTTGGGAGATGTGGCACAACGGGCAATGGCTGGTCCCTCATCTCAATGGGGCGCCCTACCCGCATAAACCCCCGATCCTCTTCTGGCTCATGCACCTGGGGTGGATGGCGTTCGGCGTGAACGATCTGTGGCCGCGACTGATCGCGCCGCTAGCGGGACTGGCCAGCGCGCTGCTGGGCCGCGCTCTGGCGCGCCGGCTCTGGCCGGAACATGCGCCGGTTGCCTGGCTGTTGCCGTGGCTGCTGTTGTTCGGTCTTTACTGGGCCGGCTTCCATGGCATGTTGATGTTCGATGGCCTGATGGTGCTCTGGACACTGCTGGCGTGGACGGGGCTGTGGCAGGCGACGCAACGGCCGCGCGCCGGATTCGCCTGGATGGGGGCGGCATTGGGATTGGGCCTGCTGACCAAGGGGCCGATCATCGCGCTTTTTGTCTTTCCCCCGGCCGTGCTGGCGCCCTGGTGGCATCCAATGTGGCCGGGATGGGCGGTGTGGGGCAGGGGGCTGCTGCGGGCCATCGGGATCATGGTGCTCATTGCGCTTGCTTGGGCGTTGCCGGCGGCACTCTTGGGCGGGCAGTCCTACGCGGCCGATCTGCTCTGGCGCCAGAGCGCGGGGCGGGCACTCGAGTCCTTTGCGCATCGTCGGCCATGGTGGTGGTATCTTCCGGTGCTGCCGCTGATGGTGCTGCCCTGGTCGCTGTTTCCGGCGTTTTATCGCGCCGTTGCGAGGGCTGTGGCCCAGACTGGTATCGATCGTGGGGTGCGTTTCTGCCTCGCCGCATTCCTGCCTGGCGTGGTGCTTTGCTCCATGGTGAGTGGCAAGCAGCCACATTACCTTTTGCCGTTGTTGCCGGCGCTGATGCTATTGGCGGCACGCGGCATGGTGGCGGCGCCGCAATCGTTTTCCCTGCGCCCGATGGCGGGCGCACTGGCCGTGATTGCCGTGGCGCTCACGGTGGCGCCGATCTGGACACGGGTGCGCGGCGATACCAGCTGGGTTGCCGATCTGTCTCCACTGTGGGGATTGAGCGTGCTGCCGCTGATGGTGCTGATCTGGCGCATGCCGCATTCGGGATTCGCCCGACAGGTGCCGCTGCTGGGGATGCTGATGGCTTCGATGCTCGTGTTCGGGCACCTGTCCGTGATCCGTGAAGCGCGGTCGAGATTCGATCTGACCGAAGTGAGTCGTATGCTCGGCGCGCTGGAGCGGGATGGACATCCGTTGGCTTTCGTGGGGACCTATCGCGGCCAGTTCCAGTTTCTCGGTCGTCTGGAACAGACGCCGGCATTGTTGAAAGACCACGAGGCGGGACGGCTTTGGGCCGCGCAGAATCCCGCCGGCATCCTGATCGACGAGGTGGATCGGGAACGCGATTGCATCGTCCCGCCCAGTCTGTTGTGCCGACCCTATCGGGGTCATTACCTGGTGCTGCGAGAAGCGGCGCAAATTCGGGTGCTCAGCGATGTCAACGCTTTGCCCTGATGGGGCAATGCATTCTCCGGTCCGCGCTGCGGTTACAATGAACTGCTTGGCTATGCTAAACCCCTGCTCGACTGTTCGACTCATTCTGGAAAGACGTCTGCATGCAAGCTGATCCACTGGTTTCTGTCGTGATTCCTGTCAAGGATGAAGCGGCCAATGTTGCGACCTTGGCGCGTGAAATTGGCCAAGTACTCGATGGGGTGATTCCCTTTGAGATGATTTTCGTCGATGACGGCAGCACCGATGCCACGGTGGATCAGCTCGTGCAGTTGAAAGACGCGTTTGGCAGCCGGTTGCGGATTCTGCGCCACGTTCGCAATGCCGGTCAGAGTGCCGCGATCACCAGCGGCGTTCGGGCGGCGCGAGGTCGATGGATTGCGACCTTGGACGGTGATGGTCAGAACGATCCGGCCGATCTGCCCCGACTGCTCGGCCGCACGCAGATCGATCTCGATCCGCCGGCCCGTGTGCTGATCCAGGGGGCTCGCACACGACGCGAGGACGACTGGCTCCGGCGGGTTTCATCCCGTGTGGCCAATGCGGTGCGGGCCGCGCTCCTGCAGGACCAGACGCCGGACAGTGGGTGTGGTATCAAACTGTTGCCGCGATCGCTCTATCTCGAACTACCTTATTTCGACCATATGCATCGCTTCATGCCAGCACTCGCGTTGCGCGCGGGTGCCGCGGTGCAGTGCATTGGCGTCAATCACCGGCCCCGCGGTGGCGGGAAATCCAAATACGGGCTCAACAACCGGCTCTGGGCGGGTCTGGTCGACCTGTTTGGGGTGATGTGGTTGCGGCGGCGTGGGCGCCTGGACTTTCAGGCGAGGGAAGATTCATGAACTGGACTGAAACTATTTGGCTGGGTGTCGGTTTTGCTGGACAGGCGCTTTTTTCCATGCGTTTTCTGGTGCAATGGCTTTACAGCGAGAAAGCCAAGCGCAGCGTGATCCCGGTCCAGTTCTGGTATTTCAGTGTGGCCGGTGGCCTCACATTGCTGACCTATGCCATCTACAAGCGCGATCCGGTGTTCATTGTGGGTCAGGCCAGCGGCCTGTTCGTTTACGCCCGCAATCTGTACTGGGTGCGCCGTGAAGATGATTCGCTGACATCGCTTGATCAACACCTGAAATCCTGATGACTGACGCAAAGATTACTCGCGCCGCTCATCGGCGACGCGATCGCTTCGTCCTGTTCGTGGTCGGACTCGTTTTGTTCGGGCCCGGTTTGGGTCTGCGCGATCCTTGGCCGGCGGATGAGCCGCGCTTCGCGCAGATCGCGCGCGAGATGCTGTCCAGCGGGCAATGGCTCATTCCACATATCGGTGGTCATCCCTATTCCGACAAACCGCCCGTCTTTTTCTGGGCCATCGCCGGCTTCGAGGCGATTACGGGCAGCCCGCGGCTGGCCTTCTTGTTGCCTTCTCTCTTTGCTGCGCTGGCCACTGTGTTGTTGACCTACGACCTGGGACGGCGGCTGTGGAATCCACGCGTCGGTATGATGGCCGCTTTGCTGCTGGCTTTTACCGTGCAGTTCACGCTTCAGGCCAGATTGGCGCAGATCGACGCGCTGCTTTGTTTCTGGACCACACTGGGCCTATGGGGTTTTTTGCGACATCTGTTGCGCGGCCCCGATCTGCCGGCCCTGTATTTGGGATTTTTCGCCATTGCGGCGGGAATCCTGACCAAGGGGGTGGCATTCTTGCCACTCATCGTCCTGCCGATTGCGGCATTGTTGCGCCGTCGAGCGGGCGTCGAGCTGTTCGGAGTCCCGTTGCGTCATCTCGTGGGTGGTTTCATCCTGTTCGGCGTGATATTGCTCGCTTGGGTGGGGCCCATGCTGTGGGTCAGCATGCAGGACCCGGCTCTGGCAGCCTATCGGGACGATCTGCTGCTGCGGCAGACGGTCACCCGCTATGTCGATGCCTGGGGACATCGCGAACCGTTCTGGTACTACCTGGTGCAGGTGATTCCGCTGTTCTGGTTGCCGGGGAGTCTGTTTCTTCCCTGGTTGATTCCGGCTTGGCGCCGCCGCCTGGCAAGGGGCGATTCACGTTATCTTTTGTTGCTTGGTTACGTGGTGACCGTGGTGGTGTTCTTCAGCCTCAGCAGCGGCAAGCGGGGTCTGTATGTGTTACCCGCGCTGCCTGCTTTTGCGCTGGCGTGCGCCCCCCTCCTGCCGGGCTTGCTCCGCAAGAAAACCGTGCAGCTCGTGGTCTGGAGTGCGGTTGTTCTGCTCGGTCTGGGGCTGTTGGCGGGATGGCTCTATCTGGCCTGGATCGACGATGCGTTGGTGCAGGAGCTGGCACTGCGCTATCGGATTCAACCATGGGCACCGCTGTCGATCATGACCGTGGCGACGCTCGGGTTGGCGGCCTGGCTGGGTCCCCGTCGGGGTTATCGGGCGCTGCTCATGACCCTGCTGGTCGGTTGGTGGGTCTATGGCTTCTGGGGCGCCCCGATGCTGGATGACGTGCGGTCTGGGCGGGTACTGATGCGTCAGGTGGTCGATCGCCTTGATCCGCAGGCCGAGTTGGGCATGGTGGATTGGAAGGAGCAGTTTCTCTATCAGGCTGACCGCCCGATTGCGACGTTTGGTTACCGCCGCGCCGACCGCGTTGGCGAGGCTGCCGAGGCGATCGAATGGATGCGGGCCCGGCCCGGTCGCTGGGTTCTGTTGCCCGAAGAGCGGCTGGTGCCCTGTTTCGAACCGCGACTGGCTACCCTCGTGGGCCACGCCCATCGGGAGCAATGGTATCTGGTTGGTCCGGCAGCCGCCCGGACTTGCGGAGACGCCAACGAATGACCCGTCGTGAAATGGCCGTCTGGCGTTGGGCGCTTGTGATCCTGACGATCCTCGTCGGTTTGGCCAACATGGTTGACTTACCGATGGAGCCGCATGAGACCTACGTGGTCCGCACGGTCGAGGAGATGCATGATCGCGGCGACTGGGTCGTGCCTTATCTGAATGACGTGCCCCGGTTGAACAAACCCCCGCTGAACTACTGGCTGACTGCGCTGGTTGGCGAACTGGCCAATGATCTCCACCGGGTCGCGCCGTGGGAAGGACGATTGGTGTCGGTACTCGCCGGCGGCGGGTTGGTGGCCGTGACCGGGCTTTTGGGCGTAGCGTTGGCGAGCCCCCAGATTGGCCTCATGGCCGCAGCCATCGCTGCTTCGTCTTACGGCACGTTCTATTACACCCACAGTGCCCGCCCCGAGATGCTCTACGCCTTCTTTTGCGCAGTGGGGTTGTTGTGGTTTGTCTATGCCTGGCGTGCCGAGGAACCGTCGATGCGGTGGCGCTGGGTGCTCGCGATGTGGCTGGCTTTCTCCTTGGCGTGTCTGACCAAGGGTCCTCAGCTGCCCATTATGCTGATCTTAGCCTGCGCCGCGTTCACCCGTCTGCACGTGCCGTTGCGTCCACACAGCTTGGCGCTGCTCCGGCCGTTATCGGGCGTCTTGATCCTGTTGGCGTTGAATGTGCCTTGGTGGTACGCGCTCGGTGAGCGTGTCGGCATGGCGACCCTGGAGAATTCGCAGCTCGGCGGGGCTTTGCTGCGACCCCGTCTATTGGATGGGAACCCCTATTATTTTTATCGAACCTGGCAGCTGGTGCTGCCGTGGGTGGGTTTGCTGCCGGCCCTGATCGTCTTGCGCCGGTTAGAGCCGCACCAGCGGCCTGCCCTGACCTGGTTGGCGTTGGTGGTGGTACTACCCGCCGTGGCACTCAGTTTCGGACCCCAGGAACGCTGGTATTACATGCTGCCCGCATTGCCCGCGTTATGCGTCCTGCTGGCGCTCGCGGCAGATCGCTTCTGGCATCCGCACCGGTTGCGGCGGTGGATGCCGGCCTGGCTGCTCAGTCACGGGATCCTCATGCTGGGTCTGGTGGGCGGTATTGGGCTGATGTATGCGCCTTCGGCGCGCTGGCCCCTGCTCGGTGTCACGGCCATCCTTGCTCTGGCGATGTTGGCTTGGCGTCAGAACCGTCGCCCGGGAGGGTTGTCGCTGCCCGGGTGGATACTCATCACCGCAGCGTTGTTCATGACCACCACCGCGAGCGTGGCCTATATTCCGCAGATGTGGGGCATGGATCGCTATGCCGAGCGCGCGGAGGCGGTGCGACTTGCCCGCCTGGTGGGTCCTGAAGAGCCACTCGTGTCATGGCGGACCGATTTGACGAACCTGGTCTACTACCTCGACCGTCCGATCCCACGGGCCGAGCATGCACCGGATCTGCATCGCCTACGGGCCCAATGGGTGCTGACGCCGGCGCGCGGGGTGCACAGTTTGCTCGCAGCGGCGCCGGTGATCGGGCACTGTGCATTCAATGTCGGCGATGAGTACCTTTGGCTGGTTCGGACCGGAAGCGTGGATGGCATCGATCCGTCCTGGTTCAATGCCCCAGATTGCGACCCCCGTCCACTGCCAGAATCTGTCCCGTGACATAGGGTGCCTCGAACAAAAGAAAGGCTACGGTGCGGGCAATGTCTTGCGGGGTGCCAGGGCGCTTCAGTGCGACCCGTTCCACGATCCGCTCGCGTGCCAGCGTCGACATGGGCCGTTCCGGCCACAAAATGGCGCCAGGGGCCACGCCATTCACCCGGATGTCGGGCGCGAGTTCACGCGCGAGTGAGCGGGTCATCATGGCGAGGCCCGCTTTGGCGACCGAATAGACGGAATGTTCCTTGAGCGGCCGTTCCGCATGAATGTCCACCAGGTTCACCACCGCCCCTTGGGTGGCGCGCAGCGCTGGCGTCAGGGCTTGGGTGAGGAAATACGGCGCGCGCAGATTGGTGCCCATGAGGTCCTCCCATTGCGTATCGGTCGTGGACCCGATAGGCGTCGGGTAGAACGTCGAGGCGTTGTTCACCAGACCGTCGAGCTGCCCCCAGCGGTGCCAGGCGGCATCGGCTAGTGCCTTGAGCTGAGCCGTTTCGCGCAGGTCCGCGGCATGGCAGTGTGCGCTGTCTGGCCGCTGCGTATTGAGTTCATCCACCAACAGCCGGGCCGGCTCGGCGGCATGATGATAGTGGATCAGGACATGCGCGCCGCGTCCGTGCAGCTCCCGCGCAATGGCGGCGCCGATGCGGCGGGCGGCGCCGGTGATGAGGACACAGGGCGGATTGTTCCGGGCCATGGTGGCGCCTTTTCTTTTGGGACACAATGCGGCTCATGGTAACCGGATCTTCAGCTTCCGATCTTCCCCTTCCGTCCGAGGCCGCGCTGGCGCATAGCGCTCGGCTCTGCGCACATATTGCCGCCGAGGTGGCACAGTCCGGCGGCAGAATCGGTTTCGACCGCTACATGGAGCTTGCGCTTTATGCGCCCGGGCTGGGTTACTACAGTGCCGGCGCCACCAAGTTCGGTGCTGAGGGCGATTTTGTGACGGCGCCCGAGTTGACGCCGCTGTTCGGCCGCACACTGGCTGCCCCGTGCGCGCACTGGCTGGAACAACTGGGATCGGAGGCCTGGTTGCTCGAACTGGGGGCCGGGAGTGGGGCGCTCGCTGCGGACCTGCTGGAGACTCTGGCGCAGTGCGGTCAACTGCCGGCAACCTACGCGATCCTCGAGCGGAGTGCTGAGCTGCGCGAGCGCCAGCGGGCGATGCTGCGCCGCCGTGTACCCGAGTTGCTCAACCGGGTGCGCTGGCTCGATGTGCTGCCCGCAGTGCCGATCGAGGGCGTGCTTCTGGCCAACGAGGTGCTCGATGCATTGCCTGTCGTCAGGGCGTACAAGAACGGCTCGGGTTGGACGGAGCTTCAGGTCGGTGGGGACACAGCACGCGGCTTTGCGGATGCTCAGGCACCGGCCTCGCCGGCGCTCATCGCTCAACTCGAGGCGATCGAGTCGGCGCTGGGCTGGGTTCTGCCACCCGGCTACACCACCGAGCTCCAACCATGGCTTCCGGCCTGGATGGCATCGTTGGGCGCTAGCTTTTCGCGTGGCGCCATGCTTTGGATCGATTATGGTCTGCCGCGCCATTTGTATTACCACCCCGAGCGGGTGAGTGGCACCTTGCGCTGCCACTATCGCCATCGTGCTCACAATGACCCTTACTGCTGGCCGGGCTTGCAGGACATCACTGCCTGGGTCGATTTCACTGCGCTTGCCGAGGCCGCCCAGGCTGCCGGCTGGCGGGTGGACGGCTACACGACGCAGGCCGCGTTCCTGATCGGCGCCGGCATCGAGTCGCATCTGGGTCGGCTGGATCTGGTGGCGGACTACAATCTTCTGCAGCGCACCAAGCGCCTGCTCATGCCGGGCGAAATGGGCGAGGCCTTCAAGGTGATGGCTCTCGCCAAGGGTGGCATCGAAAGCCCGATCGCCTTCGAGTTGCTCGATCAGCGCGCCCGGCTCTGGCCGACCGTATGACCGCCGCCAAGGCTGACGCCGAAGCGCTCAATGCACGCTCGGGGGGAGAGCTGCGCTGCGCGCTTGCGTCTTGGGTGCAGGCCGCCGACGCGCCGTAAGCGGGTCAGCGCGCCTGCAGGGTCAAAAGACGTTCAAGCCGCTCAGTCCGTTGATCGACCACGGCGTCGAAACGACCGAAACGCCCGTGATTCCCAACGGTAGGCTAAACCCGCTGAAAAGCGAGAGTCCAAGGGTATTGGTGATCGAGACGCCCGTCACGCCGCCGATGTTCAGCATCGTCCCGCCGCTCAGCGCCCCGATATTCACGCCGGACAAAAGGCTGGTGGCCCCAAACAGGTTGAAGGCGGTCAGCGGAAGGTTGAACAGGGGACCCACATTCACCAGCCCCGGGAGTATGGCCAGCTGGCCATGGACCGCACTGAGTTCCGCATCGCCCATCGACCGGAGGTCTGCATGGGCCATACCGGCATAACCGAGAGTTGCGCTGAACAGCAAAACGCCCAGTTCGGTTTTCGTCATCATCTGGTGCATTCCTTACGCGAGTGGATTGCCAAACCACGGCTTGATCGATATGGCATGGAAGCCAACGACCGGTGCGATCGCTGACTTCCATGGTCAATGCCGGATCAGAGGATCAGAACAGGTTGAAGACCCCAAAGCCGTTGAAGGTCCACGGCAGGGTTACCACACTCGCCCCAGTTGCCCCTACAGGCAGGCTGACACCGGAGAATGCGGAAATGCCCAGCGTGTTGGCGCCGGAGAACGTGGCTAGACCGCCCAGGTTGAAGAGCGTCCCAATGGGCGCGAGCCCCGCGACGTTGACTGCGGAGAGCCAGCCGCTGGCAAGGACTGTCGCGCCGGTCAACACGGAACGGCCACCCAGAATCTGGGCACCGGACACCAGGCTGTCAGCGCCGAAGCCGCTCACCAGACTGAATACGCTGTCACTGAAGATGCCTGCATTCACAACGCTGACCAAATTGATCTGTCCTCGGACTGAGGACAATTCGGCGTCCTGCATTTCCACCATGCTGGCATGAGTGCCCATCGAGCAGGCCATCAACGCGGTCAAGGTAATGGTTTTGTTCATTGCTCAGACTCCCTTGGATATTGAGTTTTCAACCAGATGAGGCGGCTTTCACGAATGCATGATGCATACCAATATGTTTCAGTTGGTGCAAAGCCAGCTCGCTCGATTGATGATTCATTCAAGCTCAACAAAATTGTAATCTGGTTAATTAAGCTAATCGTATGACTGGGTATTCAGCTCCTTCTCTGAGTGGAAATCGTGGCGGTGAGAGAAAACGGTTCAATGAGCCATCCGTCATCCTCGGGACTTGCTATCCTCTTATGAGTCGATGCACACATGCATTGAGGGCGAATCAAGGACGTTCTGCGCGCGCCTCCTGTTCAGTCCGGGATCGATCTATATTTTATGGTTTTATATCAAATTGATAATTGCTTATTTGACGCGCTGGTGAAACCGGATCATGTACTCGTCCGGGCATGATTGTCTTGCTTCCGGAACGGAGAAACAGGCAAATGCGATCGAGAATTTCCCCCGTGGCCATGCGATGTCCAGAGCGGACATGATGATTTATTCCGTCGGGGTCCGGGGTCGCTCTGCGCTTGAATGTTACAGAGTGACTAACGATAGGATCGCTCGGAACGGGTTTATTCTGTTGGTGAGTCATCTTTGACATCTCCATCAAGGAGCGCGTAAAACACCATTCTAATTATGGTGTTGTGATTAATACCAAAGAAATACTAAAAGAACAACGCGATGTCAGAGATTGACTCCAAGCAGTCATATATCGGGTCGGGCGTCTTGCCGTTTTCGGTCCCACCGTTTCCAACAGTCCAAGTCGATCGAATGGTCATTCAGCATTGCAGTCTCATTGCACCCGAAGGCCAGTGGAGGCGCATCCAGCGGATCCGCCTACTTGCGGAGGGAGCAACGGCCGCAGGTAAAGATACGGATGCTGTTGTGCCTCACCGCACTCGGAGGATGCGGCCATGTGGTTCCTGGTTTTCGCGGCTATGCGCGAGGAGGTGAGCCGTGAGCCAAGAGGGGGATTCGGGTCTGGGCGCAAGGTGAAGGGCCCCGAGTCTGGGGCTGATTTCGGCTGCATAAGCGAGGCATGCCGGTACCATATTGAACAACACAGGCAAGTAGTGGGCTGATCGGGTTGGTACCGGCAGGAATCCACGTCCGTCGAATGCTCGGCGCACCATTGACGTGCCGGATGGGCTGAAATCGGGGCCATGATGGGCGATGATCGTGCAGTCGCAGCTCGAAGGGCGTCGTGCCCGTCATTGACGGTCGGCATCGCTGGTCGCGGCGCAAGCAGGGGATTGATGCGAGGTGGCTGGGTGCCCCAGCATGATTTGGGGATTTGCCGCCTATCGACCCGCGTCGAAGCGTCATTCGGATCTAGTGATGGCTGCCGATGAACGGCTCGACAAGACGATCGTGGCTGCGTTTGCCGATGATGTCCTGCCTGTAGGTCGCATGGCAGCCGACGCATTGAACCAATGTACGGCTCAGGTTGGCGGTGACATCCTGGATGTCCTTTCGGCGCGCTGCTGCGGCGATTTCATCGGCCGATTTGTGAAAGGCAATCGCGCGCTCGGCGAATCCCGGCGCGTCCGCGCCCATGTGCTCGCATTGGGTGGCTGTTTCGATGGCTGTGAAATCGCCGGTGGCCAGGCCTGCGACGATCGCCTGGACGGCTTCGAGGTGTTCGCGCATGTTCTGTTTCTGATGCCGCGCTAGGGCCGGCCTGACCGGCAGCGAGATCCGTGTATCCGCATGAAGGCCGGCCATTGAATGGTGCGCTGATGCGGCAGGCGGTGCTGCTCCAGCGGGGGTTACGATGCCCATGACAGTTGCTGCTGCGCAGGCAAACCACGATCTTGGCGTCATGACGATCTCCAATGCCTCGGACGGTGTCGGATTCGGCGTACAGCGCACCACGGCGCATCGGGATGATGCGGCGGTAATGTGTCGCGGGGGCGACCGGGCGCCCCGGATCGCCGCTTTCGTTCTGATCGCCAGTCAGGCCATTGTGGACAGGATGGCAACGGTATCGGAGGAGGCAACCATTATGTCCAATACCGGCGAGCATGCCCACATATCCGGAAGCGATATCGCGATCTGAGACAAGCGTGGCCCATCGTCCTTTGGGATCGAGACGAGATGGGCGAGCTCGTCAGTGTCTGTACAGGACGGCGGGGGATGATGCGACAGGTTTCAAGCGCTGATCGGGGCCGGGCGCAGAGGCAGTCAGCCGACGGCGAGGATCAGGATTCCGAAGACGATTCGGTACCAGGCGAACACACTGAAATCATGGCGCTGGATGTAGCGCAGCAAGGCACGGACGGCAATGAAAGCGCTGGCAAAGGCTGCGGCGAATCCCACCGCGAATGGCCCAATATCCTCGACAGTCAGCAGGGCGCCATGTTTGTAGAGGTCGTAGGAAGCGGCGGCGAACATGGTCGGGATCGCCAAAAAAAAGGAAAATTCCGTCGCGGCACGGCGCGAGAGGCCGAACCATAGCCCGCCAATGATCGTGGCGCCGGAACGGGAGACGCCGGGAATCAGCGCCAAGGTCTGGGCCAGGCCCACTTTCAGCGCGTCCACCGGGCGCAGGTCCTCCACCTCATGAACGTGCACTTCATGCATCCGCCGTTCAGTCCACAGGATGAAAATACCGCCGAGAATCCAGGCTGATGCGACGATGGGGGTTTGAAAAAGCACGGACTTGATGGGGCCGATGAAGAGCGCGCCCAGCACGGCGGCGGGCAGAAAGGCGATCATCACGTTGGTGGCAAAGCGCCGCGCCTGGGCATCGCTCGAAAGACCACCCACGACGCCGCCCAGTCGCGCGCGATATTCCCAGCAGATGGC
Source organism: Candidatus Macondimonas diazotrophica (assembly GCF_004684205.1). Lineage (NCBI taxonomy): Bacteria > Pseudomonadati > Pseudomonadota > Gammaproteobacteria > Chromatiales > Ectothiorhodospiraceae > Candidatus Macondimonas > Candidatus Macondimonas diazotrophica. Next base: position 31,706 of record NZ_SRIO01000016.1, on the reverse strand, counting down.
CAGGATGGCGCCCAACTGAATGACGACCTCGAAGAGCTTGCCCTTCTCGTCATGTACGCCCATCCATTCAGCAGCGAGAATCAGATGGCCGGTGCTGGATACGGGAAGGAACTCGGTTAGCCCTTCGATAATGCCCAGAACGAGCGCGGCGAGGTAGGCAGACATCCAGGTTGGCTCCTGCGGGAAAAACGGCGTCATTATGACGTGCGAGGCACGGGGTCGACTATTCCGCACGACGGCAAGGGCGGTCAGTCAGGCTGATTCTGACGTTCCCAGAGCACATCCTGAATCACCCGTCGGCGGGCGTTGCGAATTTCCTGGCCGAGGGCCCATCCGCTGTGCCCGGCCTGGCGCAGGGCATCACTGGATACCGTGTTCACCTGCTGAAACACGCGCCGCAGGCAGGCCGCGCTTGGAGATCGGGCCTGCGAAAAATGTTCCCATTCGGCCAGCAAGTCGAGGAATTCCAGGAATCGCGCTGGCCGGCGCAGGGCGTCGGTGTCTTCCAGAAAGCCCAGCCATGTTTCGGCGTCTGTTCCTGCAGGTGGGGATGCACCGGGACCCAGGGCGAGATTGGCCAGATCGGCGAAGCGAACCGGAATCCGGTAGCGCCGGGCGACCGCGGCGTGCGCAGTCGGGACGACAGCGGCGGCGAGCCAGAGGCCGGCATACCGTAATCGAGGGCGTGATTCGCGTAATGCCAAGTCATCGAGAAACGTACGCCAAACCGGTGGATCCCGGTCGGGCCAGGGAAGCTCGGGCCAGAGCATCTGATGGGCACCACAGGCGTGCAGGACCGTAAAGAACACGCCAGGGACGGGTTGTTCCAAGGCCTTTTCCCACTCCCGCCAGACCCGTTCGGCGGTCAACTCGGCGAGCATTCCCTGTTCGACCATCTGGCGCATCAGCGCGAGTGTTTCCGGCGCTACCGAAAAGCCCAGTGGGGCGAGGCGGCTTGCGAATCGGGCGACACGCAGGATTCGCAGTGGGTCCTCGACAAAGGCCGGTGAGACATGCTGCAACCGTCGTGCGGCCAGATCACGTTGTCCTCCGTAGGGATCGATCAGCGTGCCGTCGGCGGCGCGCGCCATGGCATTGATGGTGAGGTCTCTCCGGCGCAAGTCTTCTTCCAGATCGACGTCGGGATCGGCGTGGACCACGAACCCCCGATGTCCAGGGCCGCTTTTGCGTTCGGTGCGCGCAAGTGCGTATTCCTCACCCGTACGCGGATGAAGGAACACCGGGAAGTCGCGGCCGACCTGGCGGAAGCCGTGGGCGCGCATTTGCTCTGGGGTGGCGCCAATCACGACGTGATCGCGCTCCCGCACGGGCAGGCTGAGCAGCTCATCGCGGACGGCGCCCCCGACGAGATAGGTTTGCAGGGTTTCTGTTTTGGAACGATTCATGGTCGCGGTGACCCGCGCATTGGGAGATAGGTGGGCAACATTGCCGCTACGCTACGCGGCGCAAGGGCAAAGACGGTCGTTAATGCATTCGTCGGGCAGACATTGTCGATTTGGGTCGAGTGATAGTTGTCCATGGAAAACGGTTTGCCGGGTAAATACGCCATGATGGCGGCCTGCAAACGCGAAATCATGTCGGGTAGCGGGACGACCACGCGCCGGATCCTGGCCGTCTCCGCCGTCTGGCGGACCAGCTCGATCAGCGTATGGACATGGGGGCCACCCAGGCAATAGCGCTGCCCAATGGTGTCGGGGCGATCCAGGCATGCGGCCAACGCCAGGACGACATCTCCGACAAAGACCGGTTGCATGCGCGCCCACGGGCATGGCAGGGGAAAGATGCCCGGTGCCCATTTCAAGAGTTGAGCGAAGCGATTCAAAAACAGATCCCCGGGACCGAATATCACCGAAGGACGCAGAATGGTAATGTCCAAGCGATCGCCGCCGTTGATATGCAGCTGCTGTTCACCTTCGCCTTTGGTTCGCAGGTACATACTGGCGCCATGATTGGGATCGGCACCGGCGGCGCTGAGGTGGATGATCCGTGTCGCCCCGGCCCGCCTGCTGGCGCGGGCGAGTTTTGCCGGCAAGTCGACGTGCACGTGGCGAAATGTCCGGTGGGTATGGCCGGTTTCGTTGAGAATACCCACCAGATTGACGGCGGCCTGGCATCCTCTCAGCGCCTCGGTGAGGGCTGCTTCATCGTGGACATCGACGGCGCGCAGTTCCAGACCGGGCAGTACCCGCAGGTCGCGATGCCGCTCTGGCCAGCGAGTGAACACTCGGAGGTGGTGCCCTTGATCATGCAGATGCGGAAGCAAATGATGGCCGACGAAACCAGAACCGCCCAAGACGCCGATGCACAAGGATTTCACGGTCTCTCCTGCGAGATGGCCACTCGTTTCCGATAGCCTATCCGAATGCGTGCATCACGTGTTGTATCCGCCATGAACGTTGTCCGCTCGGGCATCAGATCTGTCCTTGCAGGCGCGTACGAATGGACGCCCCGCGAATCGGCCCTCTGGTCAGAATGCGGCATGCAAGGCGCGTCCATCTGGCGTGCTATCAAGACCGCGCGTCAAGCCGTGGCGACAGCTTTCCGATGCCCTGCGTCGATATGGGTATCACGAGTCAGCGTTGATCGGGATCGGTCCGCACGATAGCGCGTATTCCAGGTTGACGTTTGCGTCCAGCCGAAAGTTCAGTTCAGCAACACTCGAGTGCCGGTCATGGCGATGGAGCGCCATACGGCGGCGCGCCGTGATGCAGAGCCATCAGAACGATCCAGGGCGTGGGGCGGCGAAACACCGTTGACCAATTTGGCAGACGGCCTGCCTGTTTGCGGCGGTCAAGGCGATTCAGTAGGGCTCGTGAACTTCTGCCTACAAAGCCGGCGGCTGCCTGTCGAGCGAAGCCGGTTGCGCCATGGTCGCCCAGGCAGAATTCACCTTCCCGATTTCATCGCCATCATGGTGCAGCAAGGCAACGATGGATCCTTGCCCGGTGAGTGGTGGAAATTCAGCGGTTGTTTTGTCCGCACCTCGCCTCGGGCATGATCCGGCTCGTCACTGCCGAATCAAAGGCCCATGGGGATGGTGTCAGCGTCATGGCGGCACACCGCCGCCCCGTTCCATGGCATGACAAGTGCTCACTTTTGGGGCACTGGCGTTGGGTTTGGGGCGGGACAGATCCACGCTTTTCAATATAATGAACATGAGTAGAAGCGCGCGGGCGTTCGGGGCACCGTCGCGAACGGCCGGATGTGCGCGGGAGATCGGCGGATGGAAAGCACTCGCGTGAGTATCACCTACTGTTCGCAATGCCAGTGGCTATTGCGTGCCGCATGGTTGGCGCAAGAGTTGCTCATGACGTTTGGTGATGATTTGTCCGAAGTCGCGTTGCGGCCCGGGACCGGTGGCATATTCGAGATCCGGCTGGGGGATGAGCTATTGTGGTCCCGATCGCGTGAGGGGCGGTTTCCGGAAGCCAAGGAGATCAAGCAGTGCTTGCGCGATCGCATTGATCCGACCCGTTCGCTTGGCCATGCTGATCGCGGCAGCAGCCGGTAGATAACCAGTTCCCGTCAGCGGTGGGTAGGCGTGCAGGATCGGAAAACGTTCACGCAGCAACGTGGCCACGGTCCACTTTTTCATCGGCCGCCGCAATGCCATGAGCATGGCCGCGAAGCCGCCACCACAGTGTCTTTTCGCAGACAGGTTTTCCTGCAGTGCGCAGGTGGGTAAACTCCGGGCGGCGCGGTAAGGCCCGCGTTGACCGATATGGATGGTCAGGGTGCGAACGGTAGGATGCTTTGATGAAAAAAGAAATCGGCTTGACGATTCTCTCCCTTGGAATGATGACGGGTGTAGGGCAGGCAGAGGAAGCCGGTTTGCTGTCCGGCGAGATTCTCGAGCGCGCCTATCAGGCCCATATCGGATTCGACGGATTGAGCGGATCGCGTTTTGAGTCGAAAGTCCTGCATCCGCTTGGGGACCATCTTTTCCTGAGCACCGATCAACATGCCCCTTATCCGCAGCAGGTTGGCTCATTCAACCTTCCCCTTGATGCCCTTTCGGCCGGGGTGGGGGGGCAGTACAGCTTAATGCCACTGCTGGACGGCGTTTCCTTGGATTTATTCGGTGAGCTGTCGTATCTCAATCGCTATGATGCATGGTTCGATACCGAACGGTGGCACGGCTATGGGCTCGGTGGTGGCCTGCGCATGGGTATTCAACAGGCGTTGTCCCTTGAGTTCGGTGTTTTGCAGAATGCACTGGATAACACCCGCAACAACCTGACATCCGAATTACTGAGCTACTCCTTCGGTGCGCTGTATCAGTTGACGCCCAATTTGGGGCTGACTGCTTCGTTCATGGCCGGTGAATACGAGCGCGACCTTCGCGGGCAGGAAATTTCCGAGTGGCGTATCGGCGCCCGACTCGGATTCTGATTTCCGCCGCAGCGATCAATCGGCGATTCGCAAGGATCGCCAATACGGCGAAACCCGCTGCGGTGTCGGCACGGGCCGTGTCGCCTTCGGCGTGACCCTTCAGGCCCGCTTGCGCGCTAAAGTCAATCCATCAGCCAAGGGAAGCAGGCAAAGATCGATGCGCTCGTCACTTCGGCGGGCGGTGTTGAATGCGCGCAGGGCAACCGTATCCGGGTCGGTTACGGCCGGGTCGGCGACCTGCCCAGACCAGAGCGTATTGTCAATCGCGATCACGCCGCCCGGGCGCAGCAGTTCCAGACAGCCTTCGAAGTAGGCGGGATAAGCCGTCTTGTCCGCGTCGATAAAGGCGAAATCGAAGCTGCCCGACTGGCCTGAATCGATCAGCGCCTGCAAGGTTTCCTGAGCTGGGCGCAGATGCAACTGAATGCGGTTGGCCACCCCGGCCTGTGACCAATAACGCTGCGCGATGGCTGTCCATTCGGCATTGATGTCACAGGCGATCAATTCGCCGTCAGCCGGAAGTGCCAGTGCCGTGATGAGCGCGCTATAACCCGTATAGGTTCCCACTTCGATGGCGCGCCGAACACCCAGGCTGCGAATCAGAAAATCCAGAAATTGTCCCTGCTCGGGCGCAATTTGCATGTTGGATTCGGGATGTGTCGCGGTTTCTTCCCGCAACGTGCGTGCCAGCTCGGGTTCACGTACCCCAGCGGCGAACAGATAGTTGTTCAGGCGTTCGTCGAGTGAAAGTGTTTTGCGGCTCATCGGTGATCAGCCTCGTTTCATGGTGTCGAAGAACTCGCTGTTGGTTTTCGTGTTCTTCATGCGATCCAGCAGGAACTCGATTGCTGCCAACTCATCCATTGAGTGCAGGAGTTTGCGTAGAATCCAGATTTTCTGCATCTCTTCCTGCTGGATGAGAAACTCCTCACGGCGCGTCCCGGAGCGATTGATGTTGATGGCGGGGAAGATGCGTTTCTCCGCAATACGGCGCTCCAGGTGGATTTCCATGTTCCCGGTGCCCTTGAATTCTTCATAGATGACATCGTCCATGCGCGAGCCGGTGTCGACCAGAGCCGTGGCGATGATGGTCAGCGAGCCGCCTTCTTCGATGTTGCGGGCGGCGCCGAAGAACCGTTTGGGCCGATGCAGTGCATTGGCGTCCACACCCCCGGTAAGCACCTTCCCGGACGAGGGAATCACGGTGTTGTAGGCACGCGCCAGGCGGGTAATGGAATCGAGCAGAATCACCACATCCCGCTTGTGTTCCACCAACCGCTTGGCTTTCTCGATCACCATCTCGGCAACCTGTACATGGCGGGTAGCCGGCTCGTCGAAGGTGGAAGCGATGACCTCACCACGCACCGAGCGACTCATCTCGGTGACTTCCTCGGGACGCTCATCGATGAGCAGGACGATGAGATAGCATTCGGGATGGTTGGCTGCAATGCTATGCGCGATGTTTTGCAGCATCATGGTCTTGCCCGCTTTGGGCGGGGAGACGACGAGTCCGCGTTGACCTTTGCCGATGGGCGAGATCATGTCGATGATGCGCGACGTCAGATCCTCGGTGCTGCCATTGCCTTGCTCCAGATTCAGGTTTTCCTTGGCAAACAAAGGCGTGAGGTTCTCGAACAGGATCTTGTGGTGAGACGCCTCCGGGCGTTCGAAATTGATCTCGTCGACCTTCAGCAGTGCGAAGTAGCGCTCACCTTCCTTGGGGGGGCGGATCCGCCCGGTGACGGTATCACCTGTGCGCAGATTGAAGCGGCGGATCTGGCTGGGCGAGACGTAGATGTCATCCGGTCCGGCTAGGTACGAGCTGTCCCCCGAGCGCAGGAAACCATAGCCATCCTGCAAGATCTCCACCACGCCGTCGCCGAATATTTCGTCGCCGTTTTTGGCTGCGTGCTTGAGAATGGAGAAGATGATGTCCTGTTTGCGTGACCGTGCAGTCCCCTCGATATTCATGGACTGAGCCAGGGCAACGAGCTCAGCGGCCGGCATTTTTTTTAAATCGGTCAGATTCATGAGGTTGTACTCAAAAAAGGCTGCGCTGGAAGGTGTATCTGGGATGGATGGCGGGACCGGCCGCACATGCGTGCCGGCGGAATCGTTCAAGCCTGGATCAGGCGCCGCTTTAGGCTTTCGGCGGCGTGCGCTTTTCGTATTTATGAGGAAGTTCTTTGTGATTCTGGGCAGGAGCCTCCATGGATCGGGGGCTCCGCCGTGGGATTGTCCATGATGATCAGAGTTGGCCGTCCAAGAATGTGGTCAGCTGCGATTTCGACAGTGCGCCTACCTTGGTGGCTTCCACGTTACCGCCCTTGAACAGCATCAATGTTGGAATGCCTCGGATCCCATACTTCGGTGGCGTCTGGGGGTTTTCGTCGATATTGAGTTTTGCGATCTTCAGTCGACCTGAATATTCTTCGGAAATTTCATCCAGGATGGGCGCGATCATTTTGCAGGGACCACACCATTCGGCCCAGTAATCGACCAGTACCGGGACCTGGGATTGGAGTACTTCCCGCTCGAAATTGTCATCCGTGACATGGGTGATGACACCGCTCACGAAACATACCTCCACGATAACTTAAAGGAAAAATTGGATTCTCGTGCCGGAAACGCAAGGACTGCGTCGGCGGGAACCAAGCCGGGTGTGACTCGACCTGACCGGATGAGGCAGAATAGATAAGTTAATTTTACTGCTCGGAGTTAGCTTACCCAGTGACCGACCTCAAATGCAATAGGGCTGTTGTTCCCATCCACTCGTTCGGCCTGTCGGGAGTTGCCACATGACCGCGGCATCCTTTCCCGACGGGATTCCGGTTTCCTTCTCCGAACTTGCGCTTCATCCCGCGCTGCTCGCAGGAACCGCGCTGGTGGGCTTTACCCAGTGCACGCCGATTCAGGCAGCGACGTTGCCACTGGCCTTGGCGGGACACGATGTTGCCGGGCAGGCCCAGACCGGCACCGGAAAGACGGCAGCCTTCCTGTTGGCGCTGATGCAGCGACTGTTGACCCATGCGGCTTCACCCCAGCGCAGCCAAACCCAGCCCCGCGCGTTGATTCTGGCGCCCACCCGCGAGTTGGCCGTTCAGATTCATCGTGATGCTGTTCAGCTCGGAGAAGCGACCGGGTTGAATTTCGGCGTGGTCTACGGCGGCACCGGCTATCATGCGCAACGCGAGGCGCTTCAAGAAGGCGTGGATGTGCTGGTCGGGACGCCAGGACGACTCATCGACTACCTGAAGCAGGGTGTTTTCGACCTGAAGGCGATCGAGGTGGTCGTCCTGGACGAGGCAGATCGAATGTTCGATCTGGGTTTCATCAGTGACGTGCGGTACTTGATGCGCCGGTTGCCGCCACCGGCGCGTCGCCTGAATCTGCTGTTTTCGGCGACGCTGTCCCATCGTGTGACCGAGTTGGCCTACGAGCACATGAACAATCCGCAGCTGGTCCGCACGCAATCCGAACAGATGACAGCGGCCGGTGCACGGGAGCGGCTTTATCATGTTTCGAGTGACGAGAAGCTTTCCGTGTTGCGGGCGCTGCTGGCCGAACATTGCGGCGAACGAACGATCATCTTCGTCAACACCCGCAGGGCATCGGAGAAAATCGATCAGCGCCTGCGCGCGCTCGGGCTGTCTGTGGGTCGCCTGAGCGGGGATGTGCCCCAGAGTAAGCGAATGGGACTACTGAAGTCGTTTACCGAGGGCCGTGTGCAGGTGTTGGTGGCGACCGATGTTGCCGCCCGGGGGCTGCACATTGCTGATGTGGGACTCGTGATCAATTACGATTTGCCGCAGGATGCCGAAGATTACGTGCACCGTATCGGCCGAACCGCCCGTGCCGGCGCTCAGGGTGATGCCGTTTCCTTGTGCTGCGAGCATTACTGTTACGCCTTACCGGATATCGAAAACTACATCGGGCACAAGATACCGGTGGAGCAGCTGCCCGATGTGGCTGATGTGCCACCCCCGTCCACGCCCAAGACGACCGTTCAGGGTGGAGCCGAAGGTTCGGCATCCCCGGAAAGGCGCCGACGGCGTCCGCGTCGACGTCCGGCTCCGACGACAACACCACCTCACGGAGATTGATGGTCATGTCGACCTTTGATGCACTGCTCGATCCGGTTATCCGGCTGGCCGGCGATGCCGCGCAGGCCATTCTGTCCGTCTACGAAAAAGACGATTTCTCGGTACAGGACAAGGGGGATACTTCGCCTTTAACCGAAGCGGATCTGGCTGCCCATCGAGTCCTGGCGGTCGGGCTCGGCGCATTGACACCGGATTGGCCCATTCTGTCCGAGGAAGGTGGGTTGCCCGAGTTTTCCGAACGCTCGCGCTGGTCGCGCTATTGGTTGGTCGATCCGCTCGACGGTACCAAGGAGTTCATCAAGCGCAATGGGGAATTCACGGTCAACGTCGCGTTGATCGATAACCACAGGCCGGTTCTGGGCGTCGTTCATGTACCGGCAACCGGGGTGTATTACGCCGCGAGCGAGGGACGCGGTGCGTTCAAGGCTGATGCGGACGGGCCAGTTCATGCCATCGCAACGCGGCCTTGTCCGACGGGCCAGCGTGTGGTTGCGGTGGCGAGCCGGAGTCATCAGAGCCCGGAGGTTGCGGCCTATCTGGAAAAACTGGGTTCATGTGATCTGGCCAGCATGGGCAGTTCACTGAAGATTTGTCTTGTGGCCGAAGGGCGGGCAGATATTTATCCACGGCTTGGACTGACCAGTGAATGGGATACTGCAGCAGCGCAGGCCGTACTCGAGATTGCCGGCGGTCAGCTCACCGACCTGGACGGTCGTCCAATGCGCTACAACACCAAGGCCGAGATTCTTAATCCGTACTTTCTGGCGTTTGGCGACGGCGGACATGACTGGCGGCAATACCTGCCGCCACGATCCGCCTGACTCGAGGCGTTTACGCTACACTGATCATTCAGGCACGGGATTCGACGAGCGGGTTGCCAATAAGGTGATGTTCAACATCGCGATCATAACGATGAGGAGATTGCAATGCTCGTGTTTCGCTTGGTTGATCAGAATCGACAGCCGATCAAGAAAGCCAAGGTCACCGTCAAGGTGACCAATGGCGGTGATGCAACCGCATGGAGTGACAAGAACGGCTTTGTCGCGCAGCCCATTACCGGCGGGCAGCACGGCAAGGTGCTCATCGACGGAAAGGAGGTCTATGAAGGACCGCTTTACGTTGACGAGATCGTGGCACACCTGTGAGCGTGGCGGCTGATGACGGGGAGTAATGATCCGTCATCAGCCGATCGTCGGTTGGGGCGATGCGCTGGCGGGGTTAGCGGGCGAGTGAGGCGCGGATGTTCACCGTCACGCCCACAATACCGAGCACGATAAACCAGATCAGGCACCAGCCCGGGATACTGATCCCGAGAAACGACCAGTCCACAATTGCGCACTCGCCGCTTCCTCTCAGTACATTCTGAATGACGGTCTGCAACGGCCAGGCCTGCATCATCGTCGCCAGATCCGGTCCGCAGGCCGGTACTTTGTCAGGCGGCAGGTTTTGCAGCCAGACATGTCGGCCGGCGACGCCCGCGCCAGCTATCGCAATGAGGCCTAGCAGAACAGCGTAGATGCGCTGGCCGATGCGGCCAGGTTGGTACACGGTCATGGACAGGAAGGTCAGACCCAGCGCCACCAGTCCAACGCGCTGAAATATGCACAATGGACAGGGTTCGCGGCCTTCCACGTACTGCAGATAATAGGCATACGCCATCAGTAGCACACAGATGGAGAACCCACCGAAATTGATCTGACGCGGACTCAAGCCCAGAAACCGCGGAGCTTCTTGCTCCATTAGGATCGCCGCCATGGCAAAACCTCCTCAATCTAATTCTTGGCGTCTCTCTCTGATTTGCGCCGCAAGGCGACATAGCGTGCGCGACTCATGACTGAATGAGCGCTGCGCTCGCCTTCGATTATAATCTCCAAATCCATCACCGCCTTGCCGCGGATCATGAAATTATCGACGAAACGCTTCAGCGTTTCGGGATCCGGTCGGACACATCGGCTTACCATCACGCAGGTGATGGGTGCGAGGTAATTCACGTCGAGGCGACCAATCACGACTTCCGCATCCAGGTCGCGCTCCCGACACGCCAGCTCGACAACAGACCAGCCCGTCACGACAGCCAGCGCCGCCAAGCTGCCACCGAACGCAGCGCCTTTGTGGTTTCGATTCGGCTCATAGGGCGCAGCGAGGCGAAGATGCTCGGCGTTGCAATCGTGGATGGTCACGCCCATAAACCCGGTCAGCGGGATGCCGTTGCGCAGGATGGCCGACAAGGTTTCTTCGGCTGTCGTGCTCTTCGGTGCGGCTGAAGCCATCCTCCATTCTCCCGCATACTTTTCTCGGATCACACGGGTTCACTATACCGCTTCAAGGCGTGTCATCGCCATCATCCAACCGTCATCATCCATTCACCGGATCGTCATCGCGCCTTCCTACGCTCTGTCGGTTAAAGGGTTCGGCAAGATGGAGTGCGCATGCGCGAACAGATGAACAGCCACGATCCGGAAAAGAAAGCGACGCTCAAAGTCCGTATGGCACAGCATCTGGACGAGATTCGGGATGCCCAGCGTCTGCGCTATCGAATCTTCGCGGAAGACATGGGTGCCAAGCTGCACACGCTGGTCCCGGGTCATGATGTGGATGAATTCGATGACTATTGCCAGCATCTCTTGGTATGGGATGAATCGGCCGAGATGATCGCAGGCTATACCCGAGTCCTGTTGCACGAAGATGCCCAGCGCGCAGGACGGTTCTATTCAGAAACCGAATTTCACCTGGGAACCGTTCTGGCCCGTAGCGGGCGGTTCATGGAACTGGGGCGAACCTGCATTCATCCAAATTATCGCAACGGGTTGACTATCGCCACCTTGTGGATGGGGGTAGCCGAGATTCTTCAATCGCAGCGCTACGATTATCTGATCGGCTGTTGCTCCATTGGGCTCGACCGCGGCATTGCGGCGGTTCATGCATTGATCGGCCAGTTACGCCATGAGCAACTGCTGGATGCCAGTCTAGAAATCCGGGCCCGGCATCGCCTACCGCCCTTCGATGGGGCCGATCAGCAGGCGGCGCCCATGCCGCCCTTACTCAAGGCTTACTTTCGTCTAGGCGCGCAGATCTCGGCGGATCCGTGCTGGGATGAGGACTTCAATGTGGCCGATGTGTTCATCCTGCTCGACCAGCAACGCGTGGCCCAACGCTATGCTCGACATTTCCGGGTTGCAGCATGAATGGCGCTCGGTTGCTTCGCATCGGGCGCGCGGCCCGGCTTGCACTGCATCTCGTCTATGCGCTGGGCTTGGTCGTGGCCGTCCTGATTCCGCTTTGGCTCTTGGCCAAACCGTGGTGGCGGCCGATCCGCAACCGCGTGGTGATGTACTGGTTTCGCGGGCTCGCGCGTCAACTCGGCCTGCGGATCGTTGCGGAAGGTGCACCGACTGATGCGCGCGTGCTGCGGGTCGCCAACCACGTCTCATGGCTGGACATCGTCGTACTCAACGCGATCTCGCCGTCGATCTTCGTCGCCAAGGCGGAGGTTGCGCAGTGGCCCCTGATCGGTTGGATGGCCGAATGGTTGGGGACGTTGTTTCTACGCCGCGGCGATGTGCGTAGCAGTCAGCGTCTGATCGAAATCATGAGCTGGCAACTTCGGCGTGGTGAAGCGGTCACGCTGTTTCCAGAGGGCACCACGGGAAACGGACAACAGGTCGGGAAGTTCTACGGGCGGTTGTATCAGCCAGCGCTGTCGGCACGCGCACCGGTCCAGCCCGTCGCGATCAGTTATCCCTGTTCCGAGACAGGGGCGGCGATTCATCCGTTGGCGCCGTTTGTGGGCGATCAGACGCTGCTGAGCCATGTGTGGGCGCTTCTGGGCGCGCGCTCGATGGTCGCCCGGGTGGTTTTCTTGCCACCGCTGCCGACGGCGGACGCCAACCGGCCGTCACTGGCGATTCAGTCCCGAGCAGCGATCGAGGCAGTGTTGATGCCCGCCCGCGAACAAGCGCGCATGGCGGGCTGATCGGGCTGCACCACCCAAGCGCGCTATCGGGGCCGCTCAGCGCGCGACCCGTAAGCCCTTTTGGCTAGCATAGAACGCCGCCAGATCGCGGATTTCCTGCTCGGTCAATGGCTGCGCCATCCCGGTCATCACAGGATTCTTGCGGTCGCCATTCTGATAGCCCTTCAGTGCATGCTCCAGATAGTCCTGGTACTGGCCAGCCAACTTGGGGTATTGCGCGTTTTCGCTGTTGCCGGTGGGGCCATGGCAAGCGGCGCAGACCTGCGTTGCCTTCTGCTGGCCGGCTGCGGCATCGCCCGCGGCGCCCGCCGGAACAGAAAGGCAGATCAGGCCGAGCAGCGTCAAAGTCTTCATTGCACGCATGGTCACGATCTCCGGGAAAGGCGCGGAATCACTGTCCGTCAAGGGTGGCAAGGTAGGCGGCAATGTCCAGCATGTCCTGCTCGCTCAGAGAGCCGGCCTGGAAGGTCATGGTCTTATGGCTGCGTTCGCCGCTTTTGTAGGCCTTGAGGGCAGCGACGATGTATTCGGGGTGCTGACCGGCCAGTTTAGGGAACTTGAAGGTGGGGTAGGCATTGGTCGCCAGCGGCTGGGCATGGCAGCCGATGCATCCCTGGAATTTGACCTTGCCCTGTTGCGGGTCGCCCGATTCGGCGTTCGCAACCAGTGCCATACCCGAGAGCATCGCCAATACAGCGATGCCGGCTAGACGCTGGATCATGTTTCTCGGCCTCTCGATCGGTTTTCCTGACGCGGGCGGTATTATTTGTTCATCGCCCTCATTTTGGCAGCGCCGATTATAGGGGAGGCGAGACGGTCAGGATAGGGCATTCGCGGTTGAACCGCTCATTTTTCCGTATTGCGCCGTAGCAATGTCATAAACCAGGTGCCGGGAAGGAGGCGCTGCAAAGCCAGGAGTGGGCCGGCATAAAGGCCTGCATGATAGCGCAGACGCCGGCTCGGATCCTCTGCAGCGCGGACGATGCACTCGGCAATCACGTCGGGTGGTGTTCCCGTATTGCCTTGCTTGAGGCGCTCTGTCAGGCGCTGAATTCGCTCGCGGTAAAAGGGCAGGTCGATCGTGCCCATTTTGAGGCCGGTTTCGGCAAACGCCGTCTGCGTGAAGCCGGGTTCCACGACTTTGACACGGACCGCACTGGGATAGAGGTCGTGCCAGAGTCCTTCGCTGGTTGCTTCGAGCGCGTATTTGGCGGCGCTGTAATAGCCATAAAATGGGAAGGTCATGCGCCCGCCGATGCTGGTGACGTTGACGATCACACCGCGGTTGCGGTCGCGCATGCCGGGAAGAAACGCACGGATGGCTGCAAGAGTGCCGAATAGGTTGGTTTCGAAGGAGTCACGCACTTGTTCCAAGGTACAAGTTTCGATGGCGCCGGTGAGACCGTAGCCCGCATTGTTGATCAGGGCGTCGACATGGCCGAAACGCGATTCGGCGGCAGCTCGCGCAGCTTCGATGCTCTCCGGGTCGTTCAGATCCAGCCGTTCGACCAGAATATCGGCTGGCCAGCCAAAGTCGGCAGCGCGCGAGGGATTGCGCATGGTGGCCACGACTTGCCAGTCATGACGGTGAAAAGCCATGACGGCAGCTTTACCGATTCCGGATGAAGTGCCCGTGATCAGAACGGTCCGGCGCATTGGGGAGACTCCTCGATGACGAATGAATTTGCCACGATGACAGGCGCCTAGCGTCAATCATATCGGTTCAGGCGCGGGAATCTGAATGACACCGGGCTGCCAAGTGGGACCGCGGGAATTTCGAACGGTTCGTCGTTTCTTGACGCTGCTTTGACCCCTACCTACTATTTGGAAACCTTTTTCCACTGTTGAAGGAACAGCAGGATATTCCTATGGCCAAGAAAATCTCTCCCGATCTCGTCGGTGAAACCTTTAGCCCCATGCCGGCGTCCTGGACCAAGAAGGACATACAGCTGTATGCCTTGGGTGTGGGATGTCAGCCGGATACCGAGCTTGCCTTCGTCTATGAGCAGAAGGGTCCCAAGGTTCTCCCGACCTATGGCGTGATCCCCGGTATGATGGCGTTGGGTGGCATGATGGGTAAGGTGGAGATGAACCTTGCCAATCTGCTGCATGGCGAGCAGGCGATTGTTCAGCATCGTCCGATCCCCCCGCAGGCGAAGGTGGAATGCATTGGCAAGATCACCGAAGTGTGGGACAAGGGCAAGGCCGCCGTTCTGGGTGTGGAAGGTTTGGTGCAGGATAAGGATGGCCCCATCTGCACGACGCATGCGACGATCTTCCTGAAAGGTGCAGGCGGCTTCGGCGGGGACCGTGGTCCGTCCTCTGAAGGCATCAACGTGGCGCCGGAGCGGGAGCCGGATCATGTCGTGACCTATCCCACGCGGCCCGAGCAGGCGGCGCTCTACCGCCTGTCCGGTGATCCGAATCCCATCCACATCGATCCCAATTTCGCCATGATGGCGGGCTACAAAAAGCCGTTCCTGCATGGCCTTTGCACCTACGGCTTCGTTGGTCGGGCGATTCTGCACACCCTTTGCGGCAGTGATCCGGCGCGTTTCGGCTCCTTCGAAGCGCGTTTTGCCGATCAGGTCTATCCCGGCGATGACATCGTCACCAAGCTGTGGGTGGTCGAGCCGGGTGTGGCGATCGTCCAGGCTGAAACCCAGAAGGGGAACGTGGTGTTGTCCAAGTCCAAATGCACCTTCAAGCCTGAATAAGGGCGGCAGTTCCTGTTCAACCAAACGGGGGGCGGCAAGCCCCCTTTTTTTGAGGACTTGAAGCAGCAGGGGCGGGCTATACTGGCTCAGACCCGATGGAATTCACATAGTCGGTAGTGGCCTGTAGAGCAGGAGGAGAGCCGGGATGACTGCAAGCAAGACGCTCAATGTAGGCGACAAGGCGCCCGATTTCCACCTTCCGGATGCGGAAGGACGGATGATTTCCCTGTCGGATTATCGCGGTGTACCGGTCGTCGTGTATTTCTATCCCAAGGACGACACGCCCGGATGTACCGCGGAGGCCTGCGCTTTCCGGGATCAGTACGAGGACTTCAAGCAGGTCGGCGCCGAGGTCATCGGGATCAGTTCCGATGCGCCGGACCGGCATGCGCGTTTCGCCGGAAAGCATCGATTGCCGTTCGTGCTGCTCAGCGATCAGGACGGTGCCGTTCGCAAGGCCTACGGCGTGGCTGCCACCTTTGGGATCTTGCCGGGCCGGGTGACCTTCGTGATTGATCGGGATGGCGTCATCGGGCACATTTTCTCAAGCCAGTTTCGCGCCACCCGCCACGTCTCCGAGGCCATCGATGTGTTGGGGCGCCTAGCCTGACTGGGCGATAAGTCCTCTCGGTCTGATCGGAGCGGGCAGCCATCCGGGGACGGTGCCCGCCCTTCATTGGGCTACTAGAAGCTTATGTGCTCGGAATGGTAGGTGAGAACTCGACTTTAACCGGAGTGTACTGGGCGGCCAGTGCATCACCGACGATCGGAATGAGGGCGAACTGTGCACGCAGGGACACCGTTACCGGCACGAGCGCTGCATTGGTGGTCTCGAGCGCGGTGTCTTTGGCAGTGTCGATTACGTTGGGCGCGCGGCTATAGGCGGCCTGATAGACCGTTGAGAATTCAACGCCACGAACATTGCGTGCGCCAATGGTCGTGGTATCCAGCGTGTAGAGATCAAGCTCGCCGGCGCGGAGGGTGTAAAAGCCTTGGGCATGGACTGCCGAGAGACTGTCATCGTCAAGCGGTTGCAGTGCAGCCTGCGCGGCGAGCGGGGCGGCCAGCAGCGGTGCAGTCAACGGGAGCAGAAACTTTTTCATGCAAGAACTCCTTTTCAATAGAGCGGCTTTTCAAGCAGCCTCATCCTACCATAGAGCTCTGTGGAATCAATGACTTTTCGGTGAAGCGAGAGCGTTCGGCCGCGTTTTTTCAGTTCGTCAATCCAGTGTTGACGAACCGGTGATCGAAATGCAGCGATGCGTTCGACGTCTGGCCTTCCTCCGTGACGATCTCACTCGAACTTCAAGGTCACCAAGGGGACGTAACTCCAGAGCAAGGGGCCCAGCGTTCCGACGGGCGGCGGTGCCACCTCGAGCGCGGTGCCGATGGCTGTGTAGGTTGTCGTGTTGATGCCGTTGAAGCTGGCGACCAGGAGATTGCGCGGAATGGCGAATAAGTTGGGCGAGCGGCTTTCCACTCCCTGGGCGAAAGCGCTGATGCCGAGCGGGCCGATCTCGATATGGCGCTCAGCCAGGGTTTTGAAGCCGAAGGGAATATCAACCGATCCCAGGCTGATGTAATAAGCCTGCCCGCCTACGTCGGCCAGCTGGGAATAGCTCATACGAGTCATTTCGGCATGGGTCGCCGTCGGGGCCAGTCCCAGCAGCAGGGCCGGATAAAGATGACGCAGTTTCATGTGGCTGTCCTTTTTGCGATGGAAAGAGCGTTTCGGGGTTGGTGCTCCCTGTACCCTGGGTTGCTCGGATCCAGTGCCTTTAAGATCGGCTTGGGCAGCGATTTCTTGACCCATACACGGCATCAAAATAAAGAAGGCGCCCGAGGGCGCCTTTCTGATCAATGGGTGAAATGCATTCTGATTAATAGTGCAGGTAGTCGTGGATGCCATGGCCTGTTTTGCGGCTCTTGCTCGAGGTATCCACGCCGCGGACCATCGATCCCTCCTTCTGCATTTCCTGAGCTTGTTCTGGGGTGCCGAAACCCAGCGCGCGGGCACGATCCTGCATCCGTTGACGGTGCTGGTTCAGAAACGTGCGCCGGTCCTCATCCGATTCGATCGCCTCATACTGCTCGCGGTACTGTTTGCGCTCATCTTTGGTCATGATGTCGAATCCGTAGATCTGATCGCGGTCTGGCAGAGCGGCGCCTTGTTCCACCGCCATCGGCTCCACGACGTCTTGGGCCGCAGCCCATCCGGAAACGCTGCCCAGCATGACTACCATCACGCCCACTCCCAGCTTTTTCATCTCGTCTCCTTGAAATCATGTATCGACGATGCCCGTCACTCAATCCGAGCACGGGCGGCGAGGCAAGCTTAGCGTTCCGGAGAGACCGGAGCAAACAGGCGCACACGGATTTGATCTCGGGCAAGCGCTCGGTGATCATGTGCTCTCGGTATGGTGTATCGGTGTTCGCAGCCAGGTGCAGCAACTCCATAGGGGTATGATCACGGAGATGAACGAAAAGAACGCCGCTCGACCGGTCCGGGTCTGGGATCTACCGACGCGGTTCTTCCATTGGTCCTTGGTGGTGTTGCTCGTGGTCGCATGGTCGACCGCTCAAGCCGGACTGGAATGGATGACCTATCACCTCTGGGCTGGCTACAGCATCCTGGCCTTGCTGCTGTTCCGGCTGATGTGGGGTTTCCTGGGGGCGCCAACGGCCCAATTCGGCAGTTTTATCGCAAGGCCGGGCGTCGCTTGGCGCTACGCACGTGAATTGGCTGCGGGGCGCCATGCGGTGTACGTGGGCCATAACCCCTTGGGCGGCTACATGGTGTTTCTGCTGTTGCTACTGGTTTTGATTCAGGTGGTGACCGGCCTATTCTCAACCGATGACATTCTGGTATCGGGGCCGTTGGCAGACCGGGTGCCGCGTCAATACAGCCGCTGGGCGACCGGGGTGCACAAGGTCAACATCAATATTCTGATAGCTGCTGTTGCGGTGCACGTGGGCGCGATCGGCTTTTATCGGTGGCGCTTCGGCGACAATCTGGTGCTCCCCATGGTGACGGGCAAGAAGCTGCTGTCGGATGAGGTGGCGCCGCACCAAGGGGAGGCTTCCCCCTGGCGGGCCGCTGGACTGTTGCTGATCAGCGTTGTGGCGGTCTACTTGGTCGTTTCCTGCTTGTAATGATCAATCCTTGCGATAGTCATCGTGGCAAGCCTTGCAGGTCTTGGCGGTATTCATGAACTGGCCCTTGATTTTGGCCGTATCGCCGACTTGGGCCACTTCAGCCAGTTGCGCGGCTTCGTTTTGAAAGGCTTCCATCTTCTTTGCAAAGTCGGCGGGATTTTTCCAGATCTCGGCTTTGGCGTCGCTCTTGCCCTTGTGGGGGCCGTTTGCGAATCCAGCAGTCAGTAGGGGGGCTACGGCCGATACCGCTGCTGCGTGGGCCGCAAAGTCCTTAGTGTCCATCGGCATTTCGCCCTTGACCATTGCGGCCATGGGTTCGAAATGCCAACCGATCAGGTAAAAGCCCGATTGGCGGTAGCGGATGGGGTCGGCATGGTCTCCGCCATGAGCCGACGCGAGAAATGGGGTCATGAGGCTGAGGGCGAGGGCAATTCTCAAGGGCTTCATCAGGGTCTCCTGTGCGGATTCGACGCGCAATCAGTGTACCCGACATTGCGGAATAGTTGACTCTGGGCGGATTACAGGCAAAAAAAACCCCCTGAGGGTCAGGGGGTCAAGTGCGTGAAAGGACGAGGGGGTCCTTTCAGGAGGAGACACAGTGCTATGACCTTGCTCAGCCCCGCTCGAATCATCGAGCGGTTGATGGGATCGAATCATAGGGAGCCATCATGATTTTGTCAATTGCCTGAAAAAATATTTCCCCATTTGTTAATGATCACCATCAGTCTTTAAAGAGAAGATGGTGCCGGCTCGCCAACCACGACACCACCGTGTCGCCCAGACGTCCCCCGAGGCTCAACAGCCGCCGAGACATGGGGCGCGCAAGGCGATAGCGCAGTCGATAGATCTGAGCCTGGTCGAGCAGGCGCATCAGATAGTCATCACTGGTTGAAACTTCATCGATCAATCGCAGTTCAAGGGCTTGGGTGCCGTACCAGTGCTCCCCGGTGGCCACCTTGTCGATATCAAGGCGGGTGCGGTGCTGGCGGACGAATTGCTTGAAAAGATCATGGGCTTCCTCGAGTTCCTGGCGGAACTTCTCTCGCGCCTCCGGGGTATTTTCTCCCAGGACGGTGAGCGTGCGCTTGAAGACGCCGGCAGTGTGCAGTTCAATATCGACATCGCGTCGCTGGAGAAGCCGGTGCAAGTTGGGCAGTTGGGCCACGACGCCGATGGATCCCACAATGGCAAACGGTGCGGCGACGATGCGCTGTCCGACACAGGCCATCATATATCCGCCGCTGGCAGCCACCTTGTCCACGCAGACCGTTAGCGCGATCCCACGGTCGCGCAGGCGCTGCAGCTGCGAAGCGGCCAGTCCATAGGCATGCACCATTCCGCCGCTGCTTTCCAGCCTCAGGACGACTTCATCGTGATTTTCGGCGACTTGAAGCAAAGCCGAAATTTCCTCACGAAGGGCGACGGTCGCTGATGCCTGCAAATCGCCGTGGAAATCGAGAACGAATACGCGTCGGCCATTGGTCTGAGCGGGCGGGGTCTTGGCTTTGGCGCGCCATGGGCGGTGATTCTTGAGACGCTGCCAACGACCGTTTCGTGCCGGCTGCAGTCTGCGGCTCAGCCCGTCGCGCAAGCGCTGATAATGCCGATTCAGATGTTCGAGTTGCAGATCGCCTTGTGGAATCGGTGGGCGTTGGCGACGCATGCCCCCAACGATCAGCGCCAGGGCGAGTACGCCAACGAGTAAAGTGATCAGCTTGGCAGCAAACAGGCCATATTGGCCCAGCAATTCGGTCCACACGGATGTTGTCCTTGAACGTTTGAGGGCAGCGGAATAGGCGTTCTTGGTATTGGAGGCGTATTGAAACGGTAGTATTGCGCTTCATCGGACGCAAGAATACGTGACATCAGGGAGAATGCATCATGATTACACTCCTGCAGACCTTGGGGCGGGTAGTGACCGTCGCGGCAGGCGTGATGCCATTGGCGGCCTCGGCGTCGTGGATGGCTGGTATCGAGCTGGGCAGAACCGAAACCGGCGGCGAGTTGGTGCGGCTGGGGATTTCGGGGCCTCGGGCTTATGCGCTGGGGCAGACGGGGACATGGTCTTGGGACGTGACTCCCGAGATGGTTGTTGGCCGGTGGTCCGATGGCGAGTATGACCGCTCTGTCTGGGAAGTCGGGGTGACACCGCTGTTCGCGGCACATCGCGCCGTGTCCGCGGGACAGATCGGCATCAATTTCGGCATCGGTGCCCATTTGCTGTCGGCTGTCCGTTTCGAGGACAGGCGCCTCGGTTCGGCCTTTCAGTTCGGCGACCACATCGGCGTCGAATGGCGCTCACCAAGCGGGCGGTGGACGCTGGGCTATCGTTACCAGCATCTGTCTAATGCAAGCATCCAGCCGCCGAACGATGGCGTCGAATTTCACCTGCTGCGGCTCGATTGGTCTTTCTAGTGCACGTCGATACAAGGAAGCATATTCTCATGGAGAGGACATCTCAATCGGTCTCGGATCAACTGGCTGAGGCCTACGCTCAGGATGGCTGGGCACGTTTTCTTGGGGTTGAATTGAATCCCGGTGATGGCGCCGAACGATTGCGGCTTCCTTATGATACGCGGCTGCTCAACGCCGACGGCGGGGTGGTGCATGGCGGAATCTTGGCGTCCTTGTTGCTTGATGCCGCGCGACTGGAAGTCGCAACGGCCTGGGGGAACGCTACGGATCTGGCGGGTGTACGTCCGCTGGACGGCCAGATCGTTTATCTGAGACCGGCGCGCGAGGTAGACGTGGTGGCTTCTGCACAGTTGTTGCGCGCCGGCCGGACACTTGCGTTTGTGGCGTCGGAAACTCGCGACCCGCAAGGTCAGCTCATCGCGCAGGGGCAATGGGTGTTCGCCCGCTCAGATGATGAGTCGGTCGATGCTGGGCCGTTACCGGAAACCCCATCACTGGCAGGCAGTTGGAGCGGCGAGGTCGATGCCGGTCGCATGGGTGCCCTCCTCGAGACCAACATGAAAAAGCGCTTGCCGGGCTTGACGCTCTGTGAAATGGGTGCGGGCCGCTGTGTCATTGAGGTCGCGAATACCCCGGAGATGCGCGATGCGTCTGGCGCCCTGTCGGCGGGCGTCCAGTTGCTCACTTGCGACAATGTCGGGGTGTTCGCCAGCTTTGGCCTCAATGCCCGGATCACCCGCATGTCGACAGCGGCGCTCAAGCTCACGTTTGTCGCGCCTCCGAGGGACGAAGCCCTGATCGTCGTGGGCACCAGCCTCGGCAAGGCGGGACCTTTGATTGCCAACCAGAGCCGGGTCTACGGCCGAGAAACGGGTCGGTTGTACGCCTTTGGCACCGTTACGCTCGCCACATGAGGCATCCTGATGCGCGATGATTCCCGCTTGACCACGATTCCCGGACCGTCTGGCGCCTTGGAGATCGAGGTGGATCAGCCCATGGCGCCCGCCGAGGACCGTGCACGCGTGGTCGTGATTTGCCATCCTCACCCGCAATTCGGTGGGACGATGAACAATAAGGTCGTCACCACGCTGGCGCGGGCCGCAGTCGACGTGGGGTGGCATGCCGTGCGGTTCAACTTCCGGGGCGTGGGCGCCAGTGACGGGACCTATGATCACGGTGATGGGGAATTCGATGATGCCCAGGCAGTGCTGACCTGGGCCACTCGGCGATGGCCGGCCCATCGTCCAGCGCTGGCAGGGTTTTCGTTCGGTGCCTGGGTGGCTGTGCGGGTGGCTTTGCAAACACCGGTGTCGCGATTGTTGACCGTCGCGCCCCCCGTAAACCGGTTCGATGGGTTTCCCGATCATGCTCCGGAATGTCCATGGTGGCTGATTCAGGGGATGGCTGATGAGGTGGTGGATGCTGAGCGTGTGGTCGCTTGGGCGGCGCAATTCGTGCCGCCTGTAAACGTGATTACCGTGCCGGATGCGAGCCATTTTTTCCACGGTCAACTGAAAATCTTGCGCGATCTTGCGCATCGCTTCTATCAGGATGAGGGGTGAGATTATGCCGGCTCAGGCTGAATTTCGTTCACTGCATTGCGCCGTTCTGACGCTGTCGGACAGCCGTACACCGCAGACCGATACATCGGGCGATTTTCTGGTTTCGCGGTTGCAGGGGGCGGGTCATCGTCTTCGGGATCGCGCGCTTCTGCCGGACGACCTGTATCAGGTGCGTGCAAAGGTCAGTGTTTGGATCGCGGATCCAGCCGTGGAGGTAATCATCACGACCGGCGGGACCGGTTTGACCGGACGGGATCGGACGCCAGAGGCAATCGAGCCTTTGCTCGATCGGCGGATTGATGGCTTCGGTGAGCTGTTTCGGCAGCTGTCCTTTCAGGAAATTGGGGTCTCGACGCTCGAGTCCCGTGCATTCGCCGGGGTGGCCAATGCGACCGTGATCTTCTGTTTGCCCGGTTCGCGCAATGCGTGTGAGACTGGATGGGATCGAATCATCCAGTTCCAGCTCGATGCACGCCACCATCCCTGTAATTTGGTGGCGCTCTTGCCACGCTTGAATGAGCGCTAGCACTCAAGCTGGTGTTTTCCACGCCGTTAGAATGAACGAGTCGCTTTCCGTCGTGTCCGAGAAAAGAGGGTTGATCGTTGACCACTCTTTAAATCCTCGATCCAACAAGAAAAACAGCAAAGGAGAGTTCACCATGGCGACCGTATGTCAGGCAAAGTTCGCTCCCGGTCACGTCGTTGAGCACCGGGATCTCCGCTATCGCGCTGTCGTGCTGGATGTAGACCCGCGTTTCCTTGGGCGCGAGGATTGGTATCCGCAGGATGCCTTTCCGGCGCCCGATCGCGACCAACCGTGGTATCGGCTGTTGGTCGACGGGCACAAGTATCAGACCTATGTTCCAGAATCGGTGCTGAGAGTTGATGATCTCGAAGCGCCTGTAGAGCATCTCTCGCTACGGATCTTCTTCAAAGGCTACGAGAGCGGACGCTATCAGCCGAGGTGGCTGCCGAACTGATATCACAAAGGAGTTGAGGCGCTGGCTGGCGTAGCCGCCAGTCAGCGCGGTTCGCTGGTTGTCATTGGGATTGGGCAATGGCGCTCTGATCGGGCCATCGCTCAGGAAGCGCGGGAGCGGATCACCGCCGGCCGGCGGAAATGTTGCTCAAGGCCCCGTAAAGAATTCCTTTTCAAATTGAACCTTGAACGGCTTGCTTGCGCCATCTGGAAGCACGTTGATCTGAAAGCGCAGCGTTTCCTGATTGTTGATCGGGAAATCGCCGATGTAATAGATGGCATCGCCATCACGCATCTCGCGCAGCGACAGTTCGCGATACTGATTGTTCAAATTGACCGCACTGGCGGAGATTGCCGCGGTGATCGCCGTGGTGCTGCCATCAGCCTGTTTCTGGCGTAAGGCCAGGTTGATCATACCCCGATTACGGCTGCGCTGAATTCCCGCTTTTTGCGTCGATTCCGCGGGAAGCTCGTCAGTGCGAAGCGCATTGTAGTGGAAGATATAGTTCTCATATTCGAAACTGTTGGCTTGCACGGTGGATGCCAGCAAGGCCAGCAAGCACAAGGCAGCGACCCAGTACATGGAACGGACTCTGGCTGTTTTCATGGTAGTCTCCCTGGACACACTAACGATATTGGACCGCTTTTTCGAAGTATAGCCCACCCGCTATTACAGCGGGCCTTTCCGTCCTGTCAGGCTATAGAGCGCGATTTCCCCGAGCAAATTGGGGGAAAAGTGCATCAACCAGCTCCCATGATGACGTGAGTCGACCACCTGACGGCTTCGAATTCGATAGCCTTGCTCCCGACACAGGATTTCAAAATCCTTCAAGGTGCACAGACGGATGTTGGGCGTGTTGTACCATGGCTGTGGCAGTGTTTCCGACAGCGGCATGCGACCTCTCCAGGCCAATTGCAGCCGACACCGCCAATGGCCGAAGTTGGGGAAGGTCACAATGCCTTCCCGACCCACGCGCAGCATTTCCCGCAGCAACTGTTCCGGGTGATGGACGACCTGTAACGCCTGAGTCAAGATCACATAGTCGAAGGATTGATCTGCGAAGGGAGCGAGCCCTTGATCGATGTCCGTTTGGACGACCTGAATACCGGCCTTGATCGATTTCACGACGTTTTCAGGATCGATTTCCAGTCCATAGCCGGTGACTTGGCGGGTTTCCTGTAGATGACGCAACAGGGTGCCGTCGCCACAGCCCAAATCCAGAACATGCGTCCTGGGGCGAACCCAGTGGGAGATGATCTCCAGATCAGGACGTAAGGCGCTCATCCTTCGATCTCCTCGGCTACCTGCTCCATGTAGGCATTCAGGACGTCCAGGTAGTCTGGGTTGGGCATGAGGAAGTCGTCATGACCTTGTGTGGAGCGGATATCCGCATAGCACACCGATTTTCGGACTTCCATCAAGGCGTTCACGATTTCCCGCGAGCGCGCGGAGGAAAACCGCCAGTCGCTGGTGAACGAAATGACCAGAAAGCGGGAGCGGCTGGCCTGAAAGGCCTGTGCGAGACTCCCCCCGAATTCCTGCGCTGGATCGAAATAATCCAGTGCCTTGGTCATCAACAGGTAGGTATTGGCATCAAAGCGATCGACGAACGAGGTCCCTTGATGGCGCAGGTAACTCTCGACTTGAAATTCGACGTCGAAGCCGAACCGGATTCGTCCTTCGCGCAATTCCCGCCCGAAACGCTCACGCATCGAGTGCTCAGACAAATAGGTGATATGGCCCAACATGCGAGCCAACATCAATCCGCGCCGCGGCACGATCCCGAAGTCCTGGTATCGGCCATCATGGAAGTCGGGGTCTGAAAGAATCGCTTGGCGCGCCACTTCGTTGAACGCGATGTTTTGCGCCGACAGCTTCGGGGTCGCCGCGATGATGAGGGCGTGGCGAACCGCATCACTGTGATGAATGGCCCATTGCATGACCTGCATGCCACCTAGGCTGCCGCCAGCCACGGCGGCCCATTGCCGGATGCCGAGCTGCTCGCCCAGCCGGCGCTGGCTGTTGACCCAGTCGCCCACGGTCACGATCGGGAAATCGGGGCCGTAGATTTTTCCGTTTTCGGGATTGATGCTCGTCGGGCCGCTGCTGCCCTTGCAACCGCCGAGGTTGTTGAGGGAGACAATGAAAAACTTACGGGTATCGAATGGCTTTCCGGGGCCGATACAGGCATCCCACCAGCCGGGCTTGCGATCGCTGAGCTGGTGATAACCTGCTGCATGATGATCTCCAGACAAGGCATGGCAGATCAGGATGGCGTTGCTGCGGTCGGCATTGAGCGTGCCGTAGGTTTCATATACCAAGTGGTAGCGGTCCAGCCGTTTCCCACCCTCGAGTTCCAGCGGCGTATCGAAGACCATCTCTTGAGGCGTCACCAGACCTACCGAATTGGGCGGCAGGGCAGTGCGCCGGGATGCGATGTCAGGGGTATCGCGGGATGGCATGGTTCAGGCGTGCTGGATTGGGGAGCATGGCCGGCCGAGTTTAGTGGCGCCCAAAGGGCAACGCAAGGGCGATCCGCGCTTTCAGGGCATCCGGTCCCAGTGTCGAAGACGCTGAGCCAGAAGCGGCGGCGCGTTACGGATTCGGATGCGCTTGGCGCGCGAGGTCGCACCTTGAACCAATTCGAACTGTTGCAACGGCAGGTCCAAGGCTTCAGCCAGCCATCGAAGTAATTGCTGGTTCGCCCGTCCCTTGTTCGCTGGTGCGGCGATGGCGATTTTGAGACGGTCTCCGTAGGGCCCGATAATTCCCATTCGGCGGGCACTCGGCTGAACCTGCAGCGCCAGAATCATATCGGGTCCATCCCACCGATAGAACATATCGGGCGGCATCGTCGTTACAAGCCGGTTCCCAGCGGCGCAATGAGTCGCTTGAGCACTTGGATCACCAACAAGACCAGAAGCGGCGAGAAATCGATCATGCCGGTGTCCGGCAACATACGGCGTGCGCGATCGAGGATGGGCCCGCTCAGGCGAAACAACAGCAGCGCCGCGGGGGGATACTGGTTGGGGGAGATCCAACTCAGCACGACCTGGATCAGAATGACCACGGTATAGACATTCAGTACCAGAATCGTCAGGTCGGCCAAGGCAAACTGAGGGAGCAGCGGCAACGGGATGCGAAGCCCCGAAATGGCTGTGATCGCGAAATAAAAACCGATTTGCAGCACCAGCAGCACCAGCAGGGCCGCCAGCTCATGTCCCCGATAGCGCGGAATGATTTTCCGCAGCGGCGCTAAAACCGGTTCAGTCAGTTGCACGATCGATCGAAGCAACGGATCGAAACGGTCCCGGGAATTCAGAACCACGATGACGCGGACCCAGAACAGCACGATCGCCAACTTGAACAGCGTGGAAAACAAGAAAATCAGGGGATCTTGCCAGTAGCCAGGCATTACATCGACGCTCCCAATGCTTTGGATAAAATGAGGGCCTGAGCCTGCGCGGCTTCTAGTGTTTCACGAACAATCCGGTGCAATCCTTCCCGCTCAAGGATCTTGAGCCCCTGCTCCGTGGTGCCACCAGGGGATGTCACGCGTCGTCGCAGTTCATCCACGCCCAATCCGCTGTGCTTGGCCATCTGTGCTGCGCCCAAGGCCGTCTGAAGGGTCAGCTCCCGTGCCAGATCGGGATCCATCCCCAGTTCTCTTGCACCGTCCGCCAAGGCTTGCATAAACAGAAAGAAGTAAGCCGGACCGCTTCCCGACAGGGCAGTGACCAGATCAATGTCGGCTTCGTCATCCAGCCACCGTGCGATACCGACTCCCTCGAACAGCTGCGTTGCCCACTGGCGCTGCAGCGCACTGACGGCTGGCGTGGCGAACAAACCGGTCGCGCCATAACCGAGCATCGCAGGTGTATTGGGCATGGCGCGGACCAATGGAAGCGAACCACCGAGCCAACGGGCCAACGTCCCGGTATCCACGCCTGCGGCGATGGAAATGATCAGCGGCTTATGACTGCCCAGGCCACCGCGCAGCAACTGACAGACCTCGCCGAGGATTTGCGGCTTGACGGCCAGGACCAAGACATCGGACTTTTCGGCGATCTGCAGGTTGTCGGCTGTCATGAACAGCTCGCTGGTGTTCGCCAACGCCGTGCGTTTCTCCGCATCAGGCTCCGCAACGCCCAGGGCCGAAGCGGGAATGCCTTGACGAAGTAATCCACTGATCAGGCTGGTGGCCATGTTGCCGCCACCGATGAAACCGATGAAAGGGTGCATGAGGTTTCGTCAGGCTCCACGTAGGGGGTGGCGATCTATGATCAGCATCTGTCGGGTGGTGTGCAACCCGGCAGTGATGCTGCGGGATTCGGGGCGCGGGGACCGAAAAGTGCGCTGCCGACGCGAACAAGGGTGCTTCCTTCGAAAATTGCGGCTTCCAAATCCCCGGACATACCCATCGAAAGCGTGTCGAGGGAATGGCCGTCGCGGCGCAAGGCATCGAAGAGTTCGCGGAGATGGCGGTAGGTCGCGCGCTGCTCGGCGATGTCGTCGGACGCCCGGGGAATGGTCATCAATCCGCGCAGACGCAGACGGGGCAACCGCGCCACATGTGCGGCCAGCCGCGGAAGTTCGTGAGGCGGTATCCCCGCCTTGCGTGGTTCCTCACTGAACTTGACTTGGAGACAGACCTCCAGCGGCGGCAAGTGAGGCGGGCGAAGCCGGTTCAGGCGGTCCGCCAGGCCTGCACGATCCAGACTGTGCAACCAGTGGAAGCGTTGGGCGATGTCCCGGCATTTGTTGGATTGCAGCGGGCCGATGAAATGCCAGATCAGCGTTGGATCAGCCAGCGCGTCCATTTTTTCCAGCGCCTCTTTGAGATAGCTCTCGCCGAACTCACGCTGGCCAGCACGACGCAGGTGCTCGATTGCGGTGACGGGTTGTCCCTTGGATACCGCCAACAGCCTGATCAGGGATGGATCCCGTTGGACTTGGCGCGCTGCATCGCGAATCCGCGCATGTACCGCAGCATTTCGATCGCCTGTCTGAGCGGCTGCGACAGACTCAAGGCCGATCAAGGGTTGGTCGCTAATTCTAGGGTCAGTCACGGGCTTTCGGAGTGGGCGATGGATATCGCACAGTTGTTGTCATTTTCCGTCAAGAACGGGGCCTCGGATTTGCATCTGTCGGCTGGGCTGCCGCCCATGATCCGGGTCGATGGCGACGTCCGCCGGATCAACCTGCCCCCCATGGAGCCGAAGCAGACCCACGATCTCATTTACGACATTATGAACGATCGGCAACGCAAGGAATATGAGGAATACTTCGAAACCGATTTTTCCTTTGCCATTGCGGGACTTGCCCGGTTTCGCGTCAATGCGTTCAATCAGAATCGCGGTCCGGCCGCGGTATTTCGCACCGTTCCGGAAAAGATCCTCACTCTGGAACAACTGGCCTGTCCAGCCATTTTCAAAGAGCTGGCGCTCAAACCGCGCGGTATCGTGTTGGTGACGGGTCCGACCGGCTCGGGAAAATCGACGACACTGGCGGCGATGATCGACTACGTCAACGACAATGAAGCCGGACATATCCTCACCATCGAGGATCCCATCGAGTTCGTGCATCCCAGCAAGCGCTGCCTGGTCAACCAGCGCGAAGTCAAGCGTGATACCCATGGGTTTGCCGAGGCGTTGCGTTCGGCCCTGCGTGAGGATCCTGACGTGATTCTCGTGGGGGAAATGCGTGATCTGGAAACCATACGGCTGGCGCTGACAGCTGCGGAAACCGGACACATGGTCTTCGGCACGTTGCACACCAGTTCGGCGGCCAAGACCATCGATCGCATCGTCGATGTGTTTCCCGCTGCGGAAAAGGACATGGTGCGTGCCATGCTTTCGGAGTCCCTGCAGGCGGTCATTTCACAGTCGCTGCTTAAGAAAAAGGCCGGTGGTCGCATCGCTGCCCATGAAATCATGATCGGCACTCCCGCGATTCGCAATTTGATTCGAGAGAACAAGATTGCCCAAATGTATTCCTCGATTCAGACCGGTCAACAGTTCGGCATGCAGACCCTTGATCAGTGCCTGCAGGATTTGGTGCGCAAGAACATGATCACCAAAGAAATCGCCAAGGCAAAAGCGGTTCACAAAGACAATTTCTGAACGGGAGGACCGATGGATCGCGATCAGGCTGTTCGCATCATGCATGACCTGCTGCGGGTGTTGGTGCGCCGCGGCGGATCCGATCTATTCATCACGGCAGGCTTTCCACCGGCCATCAAGGTCGATGGTGCCATGAATCCCGTGGCCGAAAAGCCGTTTTTGCCCGAACATACGGCAACCATAGCCCGCGCGATCATGAATGATCGACAGGCTCGCGAATTCGAAGCCAGCAACGAATGCAACTTTGCCATCTCGCCGCGTGGAATCGGTCGCTTTCGGGTGAGCGCCTTCATCCAGCAAGGTCGAGTGGCCATGGTGCTCCGCACCATCAAAACCGAGATCCCCGATTTCGAGTCGCTCGGCTTGCCCGATGTTCTTAAAGAAGTGGTGATGTCCAAGAGAGGCCTGGCCATCATGGTTGGGGCGACTGGCTCAGGAAAGTCGACAACCCTCGCCGCCATGGTCGGCTATCGCAATGCCCATTCGCAGGGTCACATCATCACGATCGAGGATCCGGTGGAGTTCGTTCATCCCCATATGAACAGCATCGTCACGCAGCGCGAAGTGGGGGTGGATACGGAGAGCTGGGGGGTTGCTCTGAAGAATACCTTGCGGCAAGCGCCGGATGTCATCCTCATCGGCGAGGTTCGGGATCGGGAAACGATGGAATACGCCGTGCAGTTTGCCGAAACGGGTCATTTATGTCTCTGTACGCTGCATGCCAACAGTGCCAATCAGGCGCTGGACCGGATCATCAACCTGTTTTCCCAGGATAAGCGGGAGCAGGTGCTGATGGATCTATCTCTCAATCTTCGAGCCATCATATCTCAGCGCCTGATACCCCATCTCAGCGGTTCCGGCCGAGTTGCCGCCTTCGAGATCATGCTCGGCACGCCATTGATCGCAGATCTCATCTTCAAGGGAGGCGTTCACCAGATCAAGGAGGTGATGGCCAAATCAATTGCCCAGGGTATGTGTACTTTCGATCAGTATCTGTTTGATCTGTATGAGCATGATCAGATCAGCTACGAGGATGCCTTGCGCAATGCCGATTCCAAGAACGAGCTTCGCCTGCGCATCAAGCTCGAAAGTGGCAAGGTTTCCCGCCGGGACGATGAGCGCTTGACGATGCTGGAAACGCGTTCTTGATCATCAGATGCTACCTGCGGAGGTTCGATTCGCGATGCTTTTGAAACCTTATCTGGAAATGATGGTGGCGCAGCGAGCATCTGACCTGTACCTAAGCCCGGGATCACTGCCGCAGTTGCGGCTCGAAGGGCGAAACCGGCCGATCGGCAGGATGCCCCTTTCAGCTGACGAAGTTGCGCGGGCCGTCGATGAAAGTTTCGATGAGCGTGAACGCAATCAGTTTCGGCAACGATGGCAGGTTGATTATTCCTACATCATGCCGGAGGTCGGACGCTTTCGTTTCACGGCCTTTCGCCAGCGCGGACAGGTCGCATTGGTGGTGCGGTATGTTCAGCCCGCCTTGCCTCGCATTCGAGACTTGGAACTGCCTCTGATCCTTCAGGACTTGGCCTTGTTGCGACAGGGGTTGATTTTGGTTGTGGGATCGACCGGATGTGGTAAGTCGACAACGCTGGCCGCAACGCTGCAACATCGCAACGAACATGTCCCTGGGCACATCCTGACCATCGAGGATCCCATCGAGTTTTTTCTCGAAAGCCGAAAGTCAGTGGTCAATCAACGTGAACTCGGTGTCGATGCCATTGATTATGCGTCGGCGTTGAGAAGCGCGCTGCGGGCTGCACCGGATGTGATCATGGTGGGCGAGATTCGGGACATGGAAACGCTGGCCGCGACTGTTGAACTGGCTGGAACCGGACATCTGGTGATGGCCACCCTCCATGCCAACAATGCCCCGCAGACACTGGATCGTATTGCGAATCTCTATCCAGCCACCCAGCATGCCCAGTTGTTTCTCGATCTGTCCCTCTATCTGCGGGCAATTATCTCGCAGCGTTTGGTCATGGGGCGCCATGGGCACCGCCTGCCGGCAGTCGAAGTGATGCTCAATACCCCGTATATCGCCGAATTGATCGCCAAGGGTCAGTTCGACAAAATCAAGGCGGCCATGGAAGACAGCAAAGTCCGTGGCATGCAGGATATGGATTCGGTGCTTTACAGACTGTACCGAGAAGAATTGATCGACAAGGATGAAGCCTTGGCTCACGCGGATTCTCAACCTAATCTGGAGGCCAAGATTCACTTTTCGTCATAAAGAAAGCCCGCCGATCGGCGGGC
>NZ_SRIO01000015.1 GCF_004684205.1 Candidatus Macondimonas diazotrophica | reverse complement strand
GTGCGGATCGACCGGCGCGGTGATGCGTTTCAGCTCCCCCTGCCGCTCCAGATGGGCCATGAACTCCCGCAGATCGCGATACTTCAATGCCTGATCTCCTTATCGTGCTGCCGGCATGCGGGAGGATGATGGACCAAACGGGCATGTTGGACCAGCATCCCGGTTATCCGGAATAGGGCGTGTCCCAAGACGGTGATCGCACGAGGACTGTGGAGGCATGCTGCGATAAAAAAAATCGCTATTGGTGGTGGTCAGCCGCCCTCATCCGACTTGTCTCTCGCTGAGTTGTTGTGTGCGGCGTGCCACCATGGCTTGAAGGTGAGTCGCAATGCCCGCCACCACGCATAGATGGCATACGGCGAGCGGCACTCTGCTTCATCGAGCAGTCCATGGGCCAACTCGTTGCGCAAATTGGGGCCGAAGGCATCACAGAACAACGACTTAAGCTCAAAGGTCAAATTCTTGCCGAACACCCGGTCGACTTCCGGCAATTCCATCAAGGTGTTCATGCCGTTCTCGCTCTGAATGCCGTCTTTGTCCAGATTCGTTGTCTGGGCTCCGGCCTCCTTGAGATGCACGCGAACCATGTGCTCAATCTGCGGCACCAACAGATGCAGCGCGGTAACGAAGTCACGCTCATAACCGGCAAACAACGCCTTGCCAAAAAGCCCAGCACGCTCCTTGGGCACAAGGGGCGACGGGCGCGACACTTCGACGAAATCGCCTTCGCATAGCCGATGTTCCAATAAGAGCACTTCCAAGGCTGGCCAAATGCCACCTTGCACCATGATGCTGACCAGGATGCCGTAGTCGCGGATCATCTCGGCGCGGATGGCTGTCTCATCGTCCTCCGTCAACTCTCCACCTAAGCTCATCGCGGGATGCTTGGCAATGACCCGGCCATCACGGCTCAGCACCGTCCCGGCAAAGAGCGACTGCAAGGAATGCAGGCGCATCCGTTGCAGCGCCCTGCGACGCAATTCTTCTGCGTTTGCATCACCATACAGATTTGCAAATGCGAGCAACGCTTCTTGTGCTGATTTCCCGGTGACGGATTGTCTTGCATTCTCGACGATCTGGGTGAGGTCGACACCGGGTGTTTGGATGAGGCCCATCTCCCCCAACGATCTTTCACCTGAGTCGTTCAGGTGAGCTCGCAGCTCAGCGATTCGTTCATCCACCCGGTGCGTGGCGCTCAGCCCTGGGAATCGTTCGATAAGTCTGGATGGCGTTCTCATAGAAACTCGCGGCCACCATGTGGCTTGGACTTTCCGACGCGGATCGTGCGATGGCTTCCTTGACCCAGCCCTCTGCGACGGCCACCGTCATTTCGGCTGCTTTGACCTCGTCAGGGATGGCTTTGTGCCATTTGGCAGCCGCAGAGAAATACTCTCGCGCCTTGTACCGCTCGCCTTCACCGTCGAATCCGTGGGCCAAGGTTTCCAGCTTGCTTGCCACCTCGGCTCGGTGAACTCGTCCCAGGCAGTTCGATTTCAACAGGTCAGCCAACCAGAATCCAAGGAAACCATCAGCCCGGGTTGCTGCCTTGAATGCGGCAATGATCGACGCCTCCATTTGCTCCAATCGGTCTTCAGCACCGCCCTTGAGCGTCTGTGCCAAGCGAATGGCTCGCTCCCAACACTCCTTTCCATCTTCAATCCAGGTCTCCATATCGAGTGGAATGGATCGATAAGCATCGATGGCCTTCAGCGCGAACATTTGGTTGCGTGGCTGGCCCTTCAGCCAGACCAGATCGCTGAGCCGCGCCTTCAGCCAGTCGTCGTCTACCGCATCGACGATCTTTACAAAGGACAGGACATCTGCATTCGTCAGATCATCGGGAATGACTGTTCGTCGGTCATGAATCATGGCAAAGGGCTTGAAGGGTTCGTTCGGACTCGACGGCGAAAGCTTCATCGAGCAGGCGTCGGCAAGCAGCCAGAGTACCTTTCCATGCTCATGGCGACCCTGTTCGATTGCGTCACGCGCGGCAGTGGAAAACGCCTGCCACATCGCCTCATACCCTTCGCGCGGTGTTCCAGAAATTGCTTCCTTCCAGCCCGAATCCGCAAAATCCTGAGCTGAGATGGGCAAATCTACCGGATAGCGTTGACTGATCATGATGATGTTCTCCAACGAAGACATGGCATACGGTGTGGCACATTCATGATGCTTCTATAGACTCGGCGTCGTGATGCCTCTACTCAGGAAGTGATCATGGAACTGCGAAATCTGCTTCAGCCTGACGAATGCGGCGGAATGGATGACATTCGCGCCGAAATCGACCGGATCGATCGGGCCGTCGTCGGTTTGATCGGGCGGCGCTACCAATACGTATTGGCGGCGGCGAAGTTCAAGACGTCCGCAACGTCCGTCAAAGCCCCGGAACGATTGACAGCCATGCTGGCGAGGCGGCGGGAATGGGCCGTGGAGGAGGGGCTGAACGCCGACATGATCGAAAAGCTCTATGCGGATCTGGTGGCGCATTTCATCGATGAGGAAATGCAGCGCTGGAAGGCGGACCGCGAATAGCGCCGGGCTTGCGCCGCCCCGTGTTTCAACAGCGGAAATACTCAGTCTATGGGCAGGGTTCAGGTGCGGGGTCAGCGATGGGGTTTGGGGGCATCGAGCAGACGCCCGCGCACGCGAGCATGACGTTCGGCCATCAGCCATCCTTCTTCTGCTTCCGCTACCGGCCGGCCGGAGCCCGGCAATCTTCTGTCGCGTGAGATCCTCTATTTGTTGAGCGCGGTCGCCAAGGAGGGGATCTGCGGTATGGAAGTCGTCGAGGTGTCGCCGCCCTATGATCAATCGGAAATCACGGCGCTGCTGG
Organism: Candidatus Macondimonas diazotrophica; assembly: GCF_004684205.1. Lineage (NCBI taxonomy): Bacteria > Pseudomonadati > Pseudomonadota > Gammaproteobacteria > Chromatiales > Ectothiorhodospiraceae > Candidatus Macondimonas > Candidatus Macondimonas diazotrophica. The sequence goes on along the minus strand of NZ_SRIO01000015.1, from coordinate 69,821 downwards.
CCACCCGCACCATCGTCGATGTGCTCGGCGACCCTGGTCGCTTATGGCAAACTCGGATCCCACCGGTCCATCATTCGTGGCTGGAGTGCCTGAGGAGTTCAGCATGTCGACACCGTTACCCCTGCTGCTCGCTACCGGATTTGGCCTTGGCCTGCTGCATGCCCTGGACCCGGATCATGTGCTTGCGGTGGCCAACCTGAACCGGGCTCGGGCTGGCTCGGGCCGGCGGGCCTCGCTGAGCTTCTGTGCCCGCTGGGCATTGGGGCATGGTGTTGCGCTGCTGGCGATCGGCGCGCTGGTGTTGCTGGCCGGGATGGCGGTGCCGGCACAGATCGCCGAAGGGGCGGAATATCTGGTCGGCTGGGTGCTGATCGTCCTCGGCGTCGGGGCGCTCTGGTCCGTATTTTCCGGCGAGGCGCCGATCCGCTGGCATCGCCATGACGCCAACGGCGCTTCCCATCTTCATGTCGCCGGCTTGCCGGCGCACCACGGTCGCCGCGCCGTGGCAGTGGGGTTGCTGCATGGCACGGCTGGCTCGGCCTCGCTGCTGGCGCTGGCGCCGTTGGCCGGTGCTCCGGATCCCTGGATCGGCATGAGCTATCTGGTGTTGTTCGGGAGCGGTGTGCTGCTGGCGATGATGATATTCGGCAACGTCCTGGGCGGTGGTCTGGGACTCCTGCAGGGGCGTCTGCCGCGTCTGGCGAGTGCCTTGCGGGTGGCGCTGGCGTTGGCCGCCATGGGGCTGGGTGTGGCGTGGGTACAGGGCGGGTGGTGATTGCGCCGGATGATCATGATGGGGGTGTGCTGGCATCGCATCTCCCCGGTTCAACGCCCCAGGCCGATGGGTGGGTGGGCGAGTTGTCACTGGGCTTCGCGGCGCGCGGTGATGCGACTGTGCTGGCAAGACGGCGCCGCCGCGGCCCGCTCACCGTCCAGCGGCCGTTCTATCCCGAGGGTGCTTCGGTATGCCAGGTCACCCTGCTGCACCCCCCCGGCGGGCTGGTGGGCGGTGATCGCCTCGAGCTGACCGCTGCCCTCGATGAGGGGGCGCAGGCGCTCATCACCACACCGGCGGCGGGCAAGGTGTATCGCAGCGCCGGCGCCACGGCCGAACAGCGCCAGGGCTTCCACATCGCCCACCGGGCCTCGCTCGAATGGCTGCCGCAGGAAACCATTCTGTTTTCGGGGGCGCGTCTTCGTTCCCGAACTCGGGTCGATCTGATTCCCGGTGGGCGTTTCCTGGGATGGGAAATCGTCTGTTTCGGCCGTCCCCACGGCGCGGAACGGTTCGATGCCGGGCACGGTGGGATCGCCTTGGAGCTGTGGGAGAGCGGCGCGCCGCTCTTCGTCGAGCGCGGACGCTATGTCGGTGGCGGGGCGCTCATGACAGCGCCGTGGGGGTTGGCCCAGCAGCCCGTGATGGGGACTTGGCTCGCGCTCGACGCGCCTCCACGGCTCACTGAGTCATTGCGTGCCGAGCTTGTCGCGGTTGCCGATCCGGCGCATTGGGGCTTGAGCCGCTTGCCGCGCGTGCTGGCGCTGCGCTACCGCGGGCCGAGTGCGGCCGAGGCGCGCGCCCTGTTCGTGAAGGCGTGGACGCTGGTGCGGCCCGCGTTGTTGGGTCGCGACGCGATATCACCGCGGATCTGGGCTACCTGACGCAGCGATCCTTGCCGATGGCCCGTGCTTCGGTCAGGATGCCCGGATCGATCGCTGCGACCTGTTGAACCGGAGATGTCATGGAACTCACGCCCCGCGAGAAAGACAAGCTGCTGCTGTTCACCGCCGCGCTGCTTGCCGAACGCCGCCTCGCCCGCGGTGTCAAGTTGAACTATCCTGAAGCCGTGGCCTACATCAGTGCGGCCATTCTCGAAGGGGCACGCGACGGACGTACGGTTGCCGAACTGATGGATACGGGGCGCGGCCTGCTCACGCGTGATCAGGTGATGCCGGGCATTCCCGAGATGCTGCTCGAGGTTCAGGTCGAAGCGACGTTTCCGGATGGTACCAAGCTTGTGACGGTGCACGATCCCATTGTTTGAGGGAGGCGGCCGGAAGGGAGCCGCGTTTCCGAGCTGACCGGAACCGATGGCTTCAGGCCGACCGACGCCCCCACGACTGGGATCGTCCGACCGCTTCGCTGACCACCGGCGGGTTCAGTCAGCCTGGGGCGGCCTGTGGTGGGATTCGCTCGGCGCCCACGGTAACGGCCAATACGTTGCGCTGATCACTCATGGAATAGCAATGAGTCATGCAATCAGCATCTCGGACTGCGGCCGGTATCTCATTTGCCGCGTCAACAAGCCGGTTACCATCAATACCGCGCTGGCATTTTCGTGGCGCTCGATGCGGCACGCCGCGCTCACGGTATCAAGCGATTTCTGGTCGATGTACGCAATGCACCGAACCTTGCCAATACCGTTCAGAACTATCACTTTGCCAACGCCGATATGACCGCGCTCGATCTGCAGCGCGACGTCCGTTCGGCCATGCTGGTCGCCCTCTGGGATCACCGCCACGATTTCGTCGAGACGTTCACGCAGAATGCGGGCTATGGAGTGCGGCTGTTCCGGGACGAGGCGACGGCGATTGCGTGGTTGGAAGCGCCGGTGCCTTAGTCGCCGCATATGAGGGCGGGCGGAGTCATCGCGCCGTCTTACCGGCCGGCGACAGGGAATCGCCGGCCGTTCTCGTGGGATTTTCCTGCCCTGGAATCAATCGTCGCTGCGCGAAGCCCGCTTGCGTTCATGTTCCTTTAAGAATCGCTTGCGCACGCGGATGGCCTTGGGGGTGACTTCGACCAGTTCGTCATCGTTGATGAATTCCAGCGCCTGCTCCAGGCTGAGTCGGATGGGCGGGGTGAGAGTGATGTTCTCATCCGATCCTGCAGCGCGGATGTTGGTGAGCTGCTTGGCTTTGAGCGGATTGACCACCAGATCGTTGTCGCGCGAGTGGATCCCGATGACCATGCCTTCGTAGACCTCTTCGCCATGTCCGATGAACAGGCGCCCGCGCTCCTGCAAATTGAACAGGGCATAGGCCAGCGCCTTGCCCGGCCCGTTGGCGATCAGCACACCGTTGTTGCGCGCGGCCAGCGCACCCTTTCGGATCGGGCCGTAGTGGTCGAAGATGTGGTAGATGAGGCCGGTGCCGCTGGTGGCAGTCATGAACTCGGTCTGGAAACCGATCAGTCCGCGCGCGGGGATGATGTAGTCGAGTCGCACGCGGCCTTTGCCATCCGGGACCATGTCGCGCAACTCGCCGCCCCGCTCGCCGAGTTTTTCCATCACCTTGCCCTGGCTCGATTCCTCGACATCGACGGTCAGGGCCTCGAACGGCTCGCTTTTCTGTCCGTCGATTTCCTTGATGATCACCTCAGGGCGTGACACGCCGAGTTCATAGCCTTCGCGGCGCATGTTCTCGATGAGGATCGACAGATGCAGTTCGCCGCGGCCGGACACCTTGAATTTGTCCGGGTCGTCGGTGTCTTCCACACGCAGCGCGACGTTGTGCTTGAGTTCGCGCTGTAACCGTTCGCGCAGCTGGCGCGAGGTGACGTACTTGCCCTCGCGGCCGGCGAACGGGGAGGTGTTCACCACGAAGTTCATGCTCACCGTCGGCTCGTCGACCGTGAGCGGGGGCAGCGCTTCGACCTGGGTGGGGTCGCAGAGGGTGTCGGAGATGTTGAGCTGTTCCATGCCGGTGAAGGCGATGATGTCGCCCGCGGTGGCTTCGGGGAATTCGACCCGTTCGAGGCCCATGAAACCCAGGATCTGCAGTACACGTCCTGGCCGGCGTCCACCCTCGGTGTCGATCACGGTGACGGGCGTATTGCTCTTGATGCGGCCCCGCTTGATACGGCCGATGCCGATGAGACCAACGTAGCTGTTGTAGTCCAGGCTGCTGATCTGCATCTGGAACGGCCCGTTGGGGTCCACATCGGGCGGCGAAACACGGTCGACGATCATCTGGAACAGGGGTTCCATGTTGCCTTCCGTCACATCGGGTTCGAGGCCGGAGAAACCCTTGAGCGCCGAAGCGTAGACGACGGGGAAATCGAGCTGCTCTTCGGTGGCGCCCAGACGGTCGAACAGATCGAAGGTCTGATCCAGCACCCAGTCCGGGCGCGCGCCGGGCCGGTCGATCTTGTTGATCACGACGATGGGCTTGAGGCCAAGCGCAAAGGCCTTCTGCGTCACGAAACGGGTTTGTGGCATGGGGCCGTCGACGGCGTCGACCAGCAGCAATACCGAGTCCACCATCGATAGCACGCGCTCGACTTCGCCGCCGAAGTCGGCGTGTCCCGGCGTATCGACGATGTTGATCCGGTAGTCACCCCAGCGGATGGCCGTGTTCTTGGCCAGGATGGTGATGCCGCGTTCCTTTTCCAGGTCGTTGGAGTCCATGACCCGTTCGCCGCCGCCGGTGCGTTCCTGGAGGGTGCCGGATTGGCGCAGCAATTGGTCGACGAGGGTGGTTTTCCCATGGTCGACGTGGGCGATGATGGCGATGTTGCGAAGTTTTTCGATCACGAGGGGCTCGACGCGGCAGGGCCGCAAGGCAGGTGGGGGGCGTATTATAAGGGAAAGGCGGTGGACCGACAGCGCATCGTTTGCGACAGCCGGCCGCACCTCCGGTGGACAGCGTCGCGATCGACTCGGAGAATGACCGTCCCGATCCTTGGTGGCACTTCACATTATGGCGGACATTCGCATCTTGTCTCTGCGCGCTTTGGCGCTGCTGCCCTTACCGGTGCTGCATCTGGCGGGCGGAGTCTTGGGGGGCGCATTGGCGTGGTTTCCCTCCCGGTTGCGGACGATGGTCGACATCAATCTGGGGGTTTGTTTTCCTGATCAGACGAGCGCTTGGCGCGTGCGGTTACGACGCCGATCCATGGCGCATCTGGGGCGCCTGGTGTTCGAGTTCGGCAAGGTCTTGAGTGCGGACCGGCGCGGCGTGGAAACCTTGGTCCGCGAAACGTGCGGCGAATCACTGATCGGGGAGGCGCTGGCGCAGGGCGGTGCCATTGTCGCGACGCCGCATCTGGGCTGCTGGGAGATCGTCAGCCAGTATCTGGCAACGCGCTATCCGCTCACCGCGCTGTATCGACCTCAGGAAGGCGCGCTCGATGCGTGGATCCATGCCCGGCGTCAGCATCTGGGCGCACGGCTCGAGCCGGCTGACCAAGGCGGTGTAAGGGCGCTCATGGCCGCGCTGCGCCGCAAGGAGTTGGCGGGACTGCTGCCGGACCAGGACCCCCGAGTCGGCGGTGTCTTCGTCCGGCATTTCGGCTGTATGACCCATACGCCGGTTTTGCTGGCCCGTCTGGCCAACAAAGCCAAGGTTCCGGTGATTCTCTGTTTCGCGGAGCGTTTGCCGTGGGGGCGCGGGTACCGGATTCATTTCATCGCCGTCCCGGCAGCCGTGGCCGACCCCGATCCACAGGTCGGGACCCAGGTGCTCAGTGATGCCGTGGAGGGCCTGATTCGCCGTTGCCCGGAGCAGTATTTCTGGAATTACCGGCGGTTCAGGCGTCGTCCTGCCGGTGAAGCGCCCCTGTATCCTCGCCGCTCACGCCCGGCGACTCGATAACCGCGTTCGACGCCGGAACCTTGGGGGCTCTCCACGATCCATTAGAGCACCGTGCCCGCGGCGCTGCGGGGTGTGTCTCGTGCGCCGCGCCGGGCTGATCCGTTCCATGAGTCTGCGGTGGGCAGCCGCCTGTCGCGCCAGGCTTACTCATCACCCGCGGGAGATTCGCCATGATCAAGACACGTGGATATGCTGCACAGGATGCTTCAAGTCCCTTGGCGCCGTTTGATTTCGAGCGTCGCGATCCGGGTCCGCAGGATGTCGTCATCCAGATTCTCAACTGCGGGGTATGCCATTCGGATCTGCACCAGGCGCGCAACGAATGGTCGAATACGCTCTATCCCAGCGTCCCTGGTCATGAAATCGTCGGGCGTGTGACGGCGGTTGGTGGCGAGGTGACCCGCTTCAAGGTCGGCGATCTCGCCGGTGTTGGCTGCATGGTCGACAGCTGCCAGCATTGCCCCTCCTGCGCCGAGGGGTTGGAGCAGTACTGCGAGCAGGGGTTCGTCGCGACCTATAACGGTCGAGGGCCGGGCAGCGAGAATACCTATGGCGGCTATTCCCAGACCATTGTGGTCAAAGACGCGTTTGTGCTGAAGATTCGTCACGATGCGGATCAGATCGCAGCAGTGGCGCCGTTGCTGTGCGCCGGGATCACCACTTATTCGCCGCTCCGCCATTGGGGCGTCGGGCCAGGGACACGTGTGGGCGTGGTCGGTTTGGGCGGTCTGGGGCACATGGCCGTGAAGCTCGCCCATGCCATGGGGGCCGAGGTGACGTTGTTCACTACCTCACCCGGGAAGCAGGCGGATGGCCAGCGGCTGGGTGCCGATACGGTCGTGATTTCCAAGGACAAGGCGCAGATGGATGCGCAACGGGGGCGCTTCGACTTCATTCTCAATACCGTGGCAGCGCCACACCGGCTGGATGACTATCTCCAGTTGCTCAAGCGCGACGGTACCATGACACTGGTGGGTGCGCCCGCCGAGCCGCATCCCGCGCCCCAGGTGTTCAACCTGATCTTTCGGCGTCGCCAGATCGCCGGTTCGCTGATCGGGGGCATTCAGGAAACCCAGGAAATGCTGGATTTTTGCGCCGATCACGGCATCGTGTCGGATATCGAACTGATTTCGATGAAAGAGATCAATGCGGCCTACGAGCGTATGTTGAAGGGCGATGTCAAATATCGCTTTGTCATCGATATGGCGACCTTGACGACAGATTCCCAATGAAGCACGAAACGATCGGATGGTCCTGTATCCATTCCGAATGGACATCACGCACAGCATGAGAGGACAGGAATGAATCGCAAAACGGCATTGCGGGTGGGCATCGGGGGGCCGGTGGGCTCCGGCAAGACGGCGCTGGTCGACGCATTGTGCAAGCAGTTGCGTACGCGCTACCAGATCGCCGTCGTGACCAATGACATTTACACCCGTGAGGATGCGGAGTTTCTGACTCGCAGCGGTGCATTGGCGCCCGAGCGCATCATCGGCGTGGAGACCGGGGGATGTCCGCATACCGCGATTCGGGAAGATGCTTCTATGAATCTCGCCGCGGTCGCCGAATTGAGTCAGCGTTTACCCGATCTCGATCTGGTTTTCGTTGAAAGTGGGGGTGACAATCTGGCGGCCACCTTCAGCCCGGAACTGTCGGATCTCACGCTGTATGTGATCGATGTCTCGGCGGGCGACAAGATTCCGCGCAAGGGTGGGCCCGGGATTACCCGATCCGATCTGCTGATCATCAATAAGACGGATCTGGCGCCACATGTGGGGGCTTCTCTCGATGTGATGGATCGCGACGCGCGCCGAATGCGTGGTGAACGCCCCTTCATGTTCACCAATCTCAAGACGGGTGCAGGATTGCCGGAGGTGATTGCCTTTATCGAACGGGAGGGCTTGCTCGGGCGGTGATGCTTTGACAGGCGAGGCTGCTCTTTTCGGGGCGGGACATGAGGATACGGAGAGGCAAGGCTGGCTCGCTGCTTGTATTGCACATATTTAGTGCGCGACCGAGAGCGTTCGCACCATTATTGTGCGATGCGCGGAATCATCGGTGTCATCCACCCATGTCGATTCTGTGACAAAACACATTTTGGGCTTTTCCCAAGCCAGTGGCACAAATTCTGCTCTAGCTCCGTGGACCCGAAAAAATCAGGCGTCCCGACCGGCCAAAGGCGGCCGGTTTCTCAGGGTTACCAATGTAGGAGCTAGCCACATGAAGAAAATTTCCCTCAGCCGCCACATCATGGGCATGACCGCCTTGGGCGTCTTGTCTGTTGCGGCGCAACCGGTTCAAGCAGCCGTCAGCGGCAATATCGGCGTATTTTCCAAGTATGTGCTGCGTGGCGTGACCAACGACGCCGAAAGCGACGATCCGGCTCTGCAGGGGGGATTCGACTATTCCCATGACAGCGGGTTCTACGCTGGCTACTGGGGTTCGAGCCTGGATTACAACTACGAAACCGGCAGCGACACGACCGCAGCGACCGGATTCGAAAACGACTTCTACTTCGGCTATGCGCCGACCGTGGGCGATGTCACCTTCGACATCGGCTTGATTCAGTACTACTACGTGAGCGTTGATGACTCTGACCTCACTGAGGCGGTGTTGGGTGTGTCCTACATGGGCGCCTACGCCAAGATGCAGTACCTGCTCAACGATGGCCTATGGGGCAACCAGGGCGACATCTACTGGACGGCCGGCTATGCCTTCGATCTGCCGTCGGACTTCACCTTCGCCATCGATCTCGGTTACTACACCTACGACGACGACGACAATGACGAGCTGGGCGGCGCCACGCTGCAGGATTCCGGATTCCGTCATGCCAACTTCACGCTGTCTCATCCCATTGGCGAAACCGGTGCCACCATGGGTCTGACCTACATCCTGGGTGGCGAAACCCGGGATGAAGTGGATCAGGGCGACACCATGGTTTTCAGCATCACCTACGACTTCGACGTGATGTGAGACCTGCGCCCCCTGCTTCGACAGGGGGCGTTTTCGTTTTTCCAACGGATTAGTGACAGTCAAGGAGACTTCCATGACTCAGGCGAAATCGCTCCGCCGGGTTCGTACGGCGTTGCTCGCGATTGCATTGGCCGCGGCCAGTTCGCTGGCCCAGGCCGCGGAGACCATCAAGGTCGGTGTGCTGCATTCCCTGTCCGGCACCATGGCCATCAGTGAGACCTCGCTGAAGGATGTGGCGCTGATGACCATTGAGGAAATCAATGCGAGCGGCGGCGTGATGGGCAAACAGCTCGAGCCGGTGGTGGTGGATCCAGCGTCCGACTGGCCGCTGTTTGCCGAGAAGGCGCGTGAGCTGTTGACCCGCGACAAGGTCGACGTGGTGTTCGGCTGCTGGACTTCGGTTTCCCGTAAATCCGTCCTGCCGGTTTTCGAGGAACTCAATGGGCTCTTGTTCTATCCGGTTCAGTACGAAGGCCAGGAGCAGTCGAAGAACGTGTTCTATACCGGTGCGGCGCCTAATCAGCAGGCCATCCCCGCGGTGGAATACCTCATGAGCGAGGACGGTGGTGGCGCCAAGCGCTGGGTGCTGCTGGGTACCGACTATGTCTATCCCCGGACCACCAACAAGATCCTGCGCGCTTTCCTCAAGTCCAAAGGGGTGGCCGAAGCCGACATCTGGGAGACCTATACGCCTTTCGGTCATAGCGATTACCAGACCATCGTCGCCAAGGTGAAGGAATTCTCTGCCGGCAAGCCGACGGCTGTGGTCTCGACCATCAACGGCGATTCCAACGTGGCCTTCTACAAGGAACTGGGCAACCAGGGTATCAAGGCCGAGGACATTCCCGTCGTCGCCTTCTCGGTGGGCGAAGAAGAGTTGCGTGGCATCGACACCAAGCCGCTGGTCGGTCATCTGGCGGCGTGGAACTACTTCATGTCGATCAAATCCCCGGAGAACAAATCCTTCATCGACAAGTGGAAGGCCTATGTGAAGAAGGCCAAGCTGCCGGGTGGTGACAGCCGTGTCACCAATGACCCGATGGAAGCGACCTACATCGGCATGCACATGTGGAAGCAGGCCGTCGAAAAGGCGGGCACCACCGAGGTCGATGCGGTGCGCAAGGCCATGGCCGGCCAGACCTTCAAGGCACCGTCCGGCTTCACCGTGAAGATGGACGAGAAAAACCATCATTTGCACAAGCCGGTGTTCATCGGCGAAGTCCAATCGGACGGCCAGTTCCAGATTGTCTGGAAGACCAAGGGTCCCATCCGCGCTGAACCTTGGAGCCCTTACATCAAGGAGTAAGGGATGATGGCGCCGCCACTCGCTGGAGTGGCGGCCCTGTTTTCATTTCTTCGCGAGGGCCGATATCCATGACAGCGGCACGATGGCTCGTCTTTATGTCTGTACTCTGGGCATGGAGCAGCCTGGTTTTCGCAACACCTTCACCGGTACCCGCAGGCGCAGCGGATCCATTGGCGCCGGGTATTGCGGTACTCGGTCTGGGCAGCGCAGGGGATGTGCGCGACGCCATCGAGGCGCTTGCCGCAACCGACGATCCACGTGCACTGACGGTGCTGGATGCGCTCTCGCGGGGGCAGCTGCAAGTCGACCATGCTGCCGGTGTCTATCGCCATACAGCGGAGGGATGGCGCCATGTCCTGACCGGACAACCGGCACCAGAGGAGGCTTCGCTCAGCGCGCCCATCCTCACCAATTCCTCCCGACGACAACTGGCCAACGCGCTGGCGCAGTTGCAGATCACTTCGCCGGATGCCGGGCAACGGCTCGCCGGTGCAATCACCATGGCGGAGAAGCCCATCGCGGATGCCGAACCGGCGCTGCGTGAGGCGCTCGATCGCGAGCAGAACCCGGATATTCAACAATGGCTGGCTTTGGCGGTCGCGCAGCTCGATCTGGAAAACGCGGATCCCGCCAAGCGCCGGGAAGCCGTTCAGCTGCTTGGCGAGTCCGGCCGGCTGGCCTATCGCGCCCGAATCGAGCCACTGAGCGGCGAAGCGGAAGCCGATGCAACCGTGCGCCAGGAAGCGGTGCGGGCGCTGAATCGGATCGATCGGCAGCAATGGATGGTTCGGCAGGCCGCCAACGTGTTCTACGGCTTGAGTCTGGGCAGCATTCTCATGCTGTCGGCCTTGGGTCTGGCCATCACCTTCGGGTTGATGGGCGTCATCAATATGGCCCATGGCGAGATGCTGATGTTGGGTGCCTACACCACGTATGTGGTGCAGCGCCTGTTCCAGAGTCACGCGCCCGCGTGGCAGGACGCGTACCTTCTGATGGCCATTCCATTGGCGTTCGCGGTGACGGCTCTGGTGGGGATCGCACTCGAGCGGCTGGTGATTCGCCACCTCTATGGCCGCCCCTTGGAGACCCTGCTGGCCACCTGGGGGATCAGCCTCGCGCTCATCCAGGCCGTTCGCCTGGTGTTCGGCGCCCAGAACGTCAGTGTTGCCAATCCGTCCTGGCTGGCGGGTGGCTGGGCGGTGGCGGACGGTTTGGTGCTGACCTACAACCGTCTGGCGATCATCGCCTTTGCCCTGCTGGTCCTGCTGATGGCCTACCTTCTCTTGCAGCGTACCGCCTTGGGTCTCAACGTTCGCGCGGTGAGCCAGAACCGGCCGATGGCCGCGGCGATGGGGATCAACACGGCGAGCGTCGATGCCTGGACGTTCGGGTTGGGTTCGGGAATCGCGGGTCTGGGCGGGGTCGCCCTGTCTCAGCTGGACAATGTGGCGCCGGATCTCGGTCAGGGTTATATCGTCGATTCCTTCATGGTGGTCGTGTTGGGCGGGGTCGGCCAGTTGGCGGGCACCTTCGTCGGCGCATTCGGTCTTGGGGTTCTGAACAAGTTCCTGGAACCCCAGATCGGCGCGGTGATGGGCAAGGTGCTGGTGCTGGTGCTCATCATTCTGTTCATTCAGCGCCGCCCACAGGGGTTGTTCGCCATGCGCGGCCGCGCGGTGGAGGCCTGATCGATGGACACGACAAGTCTCGCTCAGCCGGTTGCGGAACCTGCAAAGACCTTTTCCGGGTCGTTCCATCCGGCCATTTTCAGCACCCGGGGTTGGGCGATCTTCGGGCTGCTGGTACTGCTGGTCGCCGGCGGCATCCCGCTGTCCAATCTTGCGCTTTCGCCCGATAGTGCGTTGCATGTGCCGGACTATCTGGTGCCGCTGTTGGGGAAATTCGCCTGCTATGCACTGGTGGCGCTGGCCATGGACCTGATCTGGGGCTATTGCGGCATCCTCAGCCTTGGCCATGGCGTCTTCTTCGCGCTGGGTGGCTACATCATGGGCATGCATCTCAGTCAGGTAGCGGCCCAGGCCGGACTCTACCGCACGGCCTTTCCACCGTTCATGGAATTTCTGCAACGCGACAGCCTGCCGTGGTTCTGGAGCGGCTTCGGGCATCCACTGTGGGCGTTGTCGATGCTGCTTCTGCTGCCCGGACTGTTTGCCTTTCTGTTCGGATACCTGGCGTTTCGCTCGCGTATCCGGGGTGTGTATTTCTCGATCATCACCCAAGCACTTACCTACGCCATGATGCTGCTGTTTTTCCTGAACGAAGCGGGCCTCGGTGGAAACAATGGGTTGACCGACTTCAAGATGCTGATGGGGTTTTCCCTGCAGGAGCCGGGCACACGAGCGGCCTTGTTCGCCTTGACCGTGCTCATGCTAGCCGGCGCCTATGTGCTGTGCCGGTACTTGGTTCGGTCAAAGCTGGGTCGCGTGCTCGTCGGGCTAAGGGATGCTGAAAACCGGCTGATGTTCATGGGTTACAACCCGCTGCATTACAAGCTGTTCGTCTGGACGCTTTCCGCCGTACTCTGCGCCATCGCCGGGGCGCTCTATGTGCCGCAGGTCGGTATCATCAATCCCAGTGAATTGCAGCCGGCCAACTCGATCGAGATGGCGGTCTGGGTCGCGGTGGGCGGACGCGGCACGCTGGTCGGCCCCATGCTGGGTGCATTGACAGTCAACGGCGCCAAGAGTTGGTTGACTGCGGCTTACCCGGAGCTTTGGTTGTTTTTCCTGGCGGCCATTTTCATCGGGGTCACGCTGTGGCTGCCCGGTGGGCTGTGGAGCTTGATTTCCCGTCGGCGGGGAGGGAAAGCCTGATGCGTTTGCCGGAATGGTTGCAGAACCGGAGCGCGCCGACGCCGCAGACCGATCTGGCACACCGGCTCGATACCGGTCATGGCGTCGTGTTGTACATGGAGTCGGTCAGTGTCAGCTTTGATGGGTTCAAGGCGCTGAACAACCTGTCTCTGTATGTGGATGAGGGTGAGTTGCGCTGCATCATCGGCCCGAATGGGGCGGGCAAGTCCACCATGATGGATGTGATCACTGGGAAGACGCGGCCGGATGAAGGCAGCGTCTGGTTCGGTCAGACCCTCGACTGCCTGCGCCGTGAGCCTTGGGAAATCGCGGCTGCCGGCATCGGTCGTAAATTCCAGAAACCGACCGTATTCGAGCAGCTGACCGTCTTTGAGAATCTGGAAGTCGCCATGCAGGCGGACAAGCGGGTGCGCGTCAGCCTCGTCGCGCGTCCCACGGTGGCGCAGCGTCAGCAGCTCGACGAGGTGCTGGGGCTGACGGGCCTTGCAGCTGAACGGGACCGGCTGGCCGGCTTGTTGTCCCACGGCCAGAAGCAGTGGCTGGAGATCGGGATGCTGCTCATGCAGAACCCCCGGGTGCTCTTGGTGGACGAGCCGGTGGCCGGAATGACACCCGGTGAAGTGGAGCGCACCGCCGAGTTGCTCAATACCCTGGCGGGCAAGCATTCGGTCATCGTGGTCGAGCACGACATGGCCTTCGTGCGCGCCATCGCCCGCAAGGTCACCGTGTTGCACCAAGGCAGTGTGCTGGCCGAAGGCAGCATGGATCAGATTCAGGCCGATCCGCGGGTACAGGAAGTCTATCTGGGGGAGGTGATGGGATGAACACAGCGCCTCTGCTGCGCCTCGTGGGTCTCAATCAGGCTTACGGGCAGAGCCGGATTCTTTCAGATATCGATCTGGATATCGCAGAAGGTTCATGTACCTGTGTCATGGGGCGCAACGGGGTTGGCAAGACCACGCTGATGCGGACCATCATGGGGCAATTGGCTGCCCGGGCGGGCAAGATTCTTTTCGACGGCGTCGATCTCGGCGGGCGGCCAGCCTATGACCGGGCGCGGCGCGGTATCGGTTTCGTGCCGCAAGGGCGAGAAATCTTTCCCCGACTGTCGGTGGAAGAAAACCTTCAGATCGGGCTTCCAGCGGCGCGCCCCCGCGGCCGGGGGATTCCGGATCGCATCTACGAGCTTTTCCCGGTGCTGCATGAAATGCGTCATCGGCGCGGCGGTGATCTGTCGGGCGGCCAGCAGCAGCAACTCGCTATCGGCCGCGCGCTGGTGCTGCGCCCGCGGCTGCTGATTCTGGACGAGCCCACCGAAGGCATCCAACCCAACATCGTCGCCGACATTGGTCGCATCATTCGCCGCCTTAATCGCGAGGAAGGCCTGACCGTGGTTCTGGTGGAACAAAAGCTGGCCTTCGCGCGCAGCACGGCCAGCCACTTCCATATCCTTGAACGGGGGCGGGTGGTGGCTGGCGGCGCCATCGACGGCTTGACTGACACGCTCGTTCAGGCCCATCTCAGCGTTTAAGTGACCCATTTGGGTCGCGCTCCGCCACGGGCGTCAATCTCGGCAATCCTCTGGCCCACGCGTTCCCAATCGGCCGTCCATCGAATCGGTTGTTTCCAATGGTGTTGCGTTGCAGTCTGGTTCGTCTTTTGATCCGGGTACTTCGCGGGGCCGACGTGGCGTAGGGATCGGTGGCGGTGAATCGAGCTGATGCGTCTGACGTCATTTGGTCTGTGAGCGGCATTCTGGATCGCCAACTCATCACCAGTCGGATGGCCAAGAAAAGCCCCGGACGCACCCACCGGCTATCGACATCAATACCGGCTCGACGGACACATGAATGGTGAGCGAATACCGCAAGCGCGGACAGCCGCTCGCTGCCCGCGCTTGGAGGCCTTGATCAGGCGGGTTTGCGCGCCTGAAAGATGCAGTAGTGCCAGAGACCCTGATTGAGGGCTTTCCACTGGCGATGTACGGCGCGGATGTTGCCGTCCTGGGCCTTGGTTCGGATGCGCAGGAACATCAGGAGCTTGCCGCCCCAGCGGGACAGCACGGCGTATTGATAGAGCCGTTTGGCAGAGGGGCGAATGTTGTCGCTCGCGTCCTGCATCTGGATGTCGGTGAAACCGGTTTGTTCCAGCGCGTCACGGAATGCGCCGCTGTAGCCGAAGGCCTTGACGCTCCAGCCCGAGGCCCACTCATCCATGAGCTGCTGTTCCTCAGGCTTGAACCGGTCGCGCGCCGCGAAAAAGTCCGCCAAGATGAGCCGGCCACCCGGCTTGAGCACACGATAGGCCTCGCGCACGAAATCGGCTTTGTCTTCGGCGTGGCAGACCGATTCAACGGCCCAAACCACGTCGAAGCTGGCGTCGGGGTAGCCCGTGGCGACGAAATCGCGCCGCTCAAACATCACCTTGTCGCTGACGTTGTGGCGTTTCGCGTTCTTGTAGGCGGCATCGACCTGATGAGGCGTGATGGTGATGCCCGTGACCCGCGCCCCTTTCTCACGCGCCAGCCAGATGGCGCTGCCGCCCACGCCGCAGCCGGCGTCGAGCACGGTGTCCTGGTCGGTGATACCGGCCCGTTCGGCGAGAATCTGGTTTTCGCGCAACAGCGCGTCGGAAACACCTTTGGTGGTTTCATCCCAGTAACCGAAGTGTAGCGCCATGCATCGATCCAAGCGCCACAGCATGCGGTAGTCAATAGCGCTTTCATCGTAATACTGGACGATGGAGGCTTCGTAATCCTTGCTGGTTCCCTGGCTCATGGCCTCTGCTGCTCCTGTGGATCCGTGGGCGGTCAAAATTGCCCTGAATAGGGGCGGATTGCAAGATTACCGGGTTCGCTCCGCCCGACCGGGAATGGGATAGTGCCGGATAAGACCGGACGGTATCGAGCATGGTCTAGCTCAAGCCGTTTCGCCAGTCTCCTGTAACCAGTCGCGCGGTTTCAGATAATCGCGGATAAGCACGGCCTCCGCGCTGTCGGGCGCCGGATGCCAGTCGTAGGCCCAGCGTGCCAGCGGCGGCAGCGACATCAGGATGGACTCAGTGCGTCCGCCCGATTGCAGCCCGAACAACGTGCCGCGGTCATAGACCAGATTGAATTCCACATAGCGCCCACGGCGGTAGAGCTGGAAGGATCGCTCCCGCTCGCCATAAGGTGTGTCACGGCGCCGGGCGACGATCGGCGCATAGGCTGGCCAGAACTGATCCCCCACCTGGCGCAGGAAGGCAAAGCAGCGATCGAAACCGCCTTCATTCAGATCATCGAAGAACAGCCCGCCGACCCCGCGGGTTTCGCCGCGATGCGGCAAATAGAAATAGCGGTCGCAGGCCGCCTTGAAACGATCGTAAGCGTCGGGCGCGTAGTCGGCACAGGCCGCACGCGCGGTGCGGTGCCAGTGCAGGACGTCCTCGTGGACAGGGTAGTAGGGGGTGAGGTCAAAGCCGCCGCCGAACCACCACACCGGCGCGGCGCCGGGGCGCTCGGCTACGAACAGGCGTACGTTGGCGTGGGTCGTGGGGACATGCGGGTTGCGGGGATGGAACACTAAGGATACGCCAAGCGCCTGGAAGGAGCAGCCGGCCAGTTCCGGCCGCTGGGCGGTCGCCGACGGCGGCAGCTGATGGCCGTGTACGTGGGAAAAGTTGATCCCGGCCTGTTCCATGAGCGGGCCATCCGCGAGCACGCGGGTGCGGCCACCGCCGCCATCCGGGCGTTCCCACAGGTCCTCGTGGAAACGCGTGCCGTCTTCGACGGCTTCGACTGCGCTGCACAGACGCGACTGAAGATCCAGCAAATAGGCCTTGACCGCCGCGACATCGACCCGATCGGTACTCATGGCGTTTCCTTGTGGGGGGCGGGTGCGGGACGCAGACAGCGGCCCGTTGCCAAATCATAGATGCCGGTCGGTCCGGGGAGACCGCCGAGCGGCCCGGGCAGACAGGGAAGGTTGCCCAGCGCGCGGCGTAGGGCGACGCGCGAACGCGCGGGTGGGTGACCACTGCGATTGGCGCTGGTAGACACCACGGCGCCACCAAAAGACCGGCACAGCGCAGCGGCGGGATTGTGGGCGGTCACGCGCATCGCCAGTGTCCGCCGCCCCCCGGTGAGCAGGGGATCGAGGTCCGGCTGGGCCGGAACGATCCAAGTCACCGGACCCGGCCAGCTGGCTTCGAGGCGAGCGCGCTGCGCGGGCAGCAGAGGCCCCATATAGGCTTCGAGCTGGTTGATGTTCGCCGCCAGCAGGATCAGGCCCTTGTCTTCCCGGCGTCCCTTGAGTGCCAGCAATCGGCGCAGGGCTTGCGGGCATTCCGGGTCGCAACCCAGACCGTAGACACCCTCGGTGGGGTAGGCAAGGATTGCCCCGCTGCGCAGTAGGGAGCCCGCATGGCGCAACTGCTGGCGGGTCGGGACCGATTCAGTCAGCATTCGCCAGCGCCGTATCCTCAGCGGAGACCGCGTAGCCACATTCCTTGCGGGGACAGACCTTTTCGGTGCCGCGGCGCTTGGTAGTTTTGAGGGTGAGAATCGGCCAGCCGCACTGCGGGCAGGGTTCGGCCAGCGGTGGATTCCAGACGGCATATTTGCAGGTCGGATACCGGCTGCAGGAATAGAACAGCTTGCCGTAGCGGGACTTACGCTGCAGCAATTCGCCTTCCTTGCATTCCGGACAGGTGACACCGGTTTCGAGTGGCTTGACCAGGGGCTCGATGTGCTTGCACTTGGGGTAACTGCTGCAGCCAATGAACTTGCCGTAGCGGCCGTGTTTGATTTCAAGGGCCGAGCTGCACTCGGGGCAGACACGTCCTTCCACCCGCTCGGGCGGGGCTTCCTCGCCCTTGTCCTCGAGATTGCGGGTGTAGTCGCAGTCCGGGTAGCCGCTGCAGCCGATGAAGCGGCCGCGCCGGCCTAGGCGAATGGCAAGCGGCTTGCTGCATTTGGGACAGGCTTCTTCCAGCGCTTCGGTGGTGACGTCGGCTCGGGAGACATTCTCCAGCGTCTCATCCACCCGGTGCTTGAACGGGGCCCAGAAGTCTTCCAGCACCGGCACCCAGTCGCGCTCGCCCCGAGAAATGGCGTCGAGCTGATCCTCCAGCCGCGCGGTGAACTGGTAGTCCACATACTGGGTGAAATGCTGGGTCAGAAAGCGGTTGACGATGCGGCCCACATCGGTCGGCACGAAGCGCTTGCGGTCCAGCACCACATATTCGCGGTCCTGCAGGGTGGAAATGATGCTGGCGTAAGTCGATGGTCGACCGATGCCGAATTCTTCGAGCGCCTTGACCAGTGTCGCTTCGGAAAATCGCGGGGGCGGCTCGGTGAAATGCTGTTCATTCTGGATGTCTTCGAGGGGAACCGCCTGTCCTTCGGCAAGCGCTGGCAACTCCCGGTTCTCATCCTCGTCGCTTTGTTCGTCGCGCCCTTCCTGGTAGACCGCAATGAAGCCTGGATGCACGAGCGTTTGGCCTGTGGCGCGAAACTGACCGGCATCGCCGGCCTTCAGCGTGATGGCGACGGTGTCATAGGTGGCGTGCACCATTTGGCTGGCAACCGTGCGTTTCCAGATCAAGTCGTAGAGCTTGGCCTGATCGGGGCTCAGGGCACGGCGCAGAGTGTCCGGATCCCGCTCGACCGAGGTGGGGCGAATTGCCTCATGCGCTTCCTGCGCGTTCTTGGCGCGCGTTTTGTAAACACGTGGCTGGGCTGGAATTTGATCGGCACCATAGCGATCGCCAATGAAGGTGCGGATTTCCTGTACCGCATCTTGTGCCAATGCCACCGAGTCGGTGCGCATGTAGGTGATCAGACCGACCTGTTCACCGCCCAGATCAATCCCTTCATAGAGCTGCTGCGCGATCTGCATCGTGCGTTTGGCCGTAAAGCCAAGCTTGCGTGCGGCTTCCTGCTGCAGGGTCGAGGTGATGAAAGGCGCGGCCGGGTTGCGTCGCTTCTGTTTGCGCAGCACCTGTTCCACGGATAGCGCGCCTTGGGCTGCTTCCAGCAAGCGGCTGCGCACCCGCTCGGCGGATGATTGATCGGTGATGGAAAATTGCTCGATCTTCTCACCGTCGAACTGGATCAGCCGGGCTGGAAAGCGATGGGTTTCCATTGCGAGTTGTGCCTGGACTGACCAGTACTCGCGTGCCTCGAAGCGCTCGATTTCTTCTTCCCGTTCGACAATCAGCCGCAAGGCAGGGCTCTGGACCCGACCGGCGGACAGGCCGCGTCGCACTTTGCGCCAGAGCAGGGGGGAGAGGTTGAAGCCCACCAGATAATCCAGGGCGCGGCGCGCCTGCTGGGCATTGACCAGATCGGTGGAAATATCACGCGGATGCTGGATGGCCTCGGCGACCGCGCGCTGAGTGATTTCGTGAAACACCACGCGCTGCACCGGTTTGTCTTTGAGCAGACCCTTGTCGGCCAAGAGCTGCTGCAAATGCCAGGAAATCGCTTCGCCTTCCCGGTCCGGGTCAGTGGCCAGGTAAACGATATCGGTCTTTTCAAGGGCTTTGGCGATGGCGTCGAGGTGCTTGCTGCTGCGGGCGATGGGTTCGTACTTCATCGCGAAGCCGTGCGCGGGGTCCACGGCGCCCTCTTTGGGGATCAGGTCGCGCACATGGCCATAGGAGGCCAGGACCTGGAAGTCCTTGCCGAGATATTTGTTGATGGTCTTGGCCTTGGCGGGAGATTCGACGATGAGGAGGTAATGACTCATGAGGACATATTCTGGAATGGCTGAGGTCCCCAACAGGGACGGCTGGGGAAAAGACCGCAAAGGGGCGGTTTGTGGGGTAGGTCAATGAAAGAGGCCAACCTGCTCTTCGAACATGAAATCCTCCATCCAGGCGTAGGGCCCTTCCTGCCCCGGCATGTTGAACAACACCATGAGAACGACCCATTTGACCTGTTCCAGGTCGATGTCGTCCTCTTCCAGTGCCATGACGCGTTCGATGACGATTTCACGGTGAAGGGGGGTCAGGATGCCATTCTGTCCCAAGTAGAGCAGCAGGCCGCGCATCTCGGCGTCGAGATGCTCCATTTCCCGATCGGAAAAGATCCGAACCGACTGATTCTGGCTTACAGGGGGCTCGCATTCGCTGCGCTCCCGGTGAGCGGCCAGAGCATCGAGCCACTCGAAAGCTTTATGGATTTCGCCATCCCGGAAGCCGGCGGCTTCCAACTCTTCGGTCAAATTGTCACGATCGGCACCCAGATCCGCTTCCTCGTCCATGTAGTGATCGAACAAGTAAATAAGCACATCGAGCATGCTCTCTTTCATCATTCTCCCCGTCATTAGCGCAGCCGCCCAAAGCGTCCGCCGGGCAAGGTCTCCACGAGACCCTGTAATTCCATGCTCAGGAGAATGGAGGAAAGCGTCTGCGCCGTCAATCCGAGGCGCTCGACCAGCTCATCCAGGCTGATGGGGTCGTAACCCATCGCTTCAAGGAGGCTTTGTGTCTCAGGCGAAAGCCGCGTGTCGGCGACTTCGCCTTGGTGCGCAGGTCCTTCGAACGACGGATCGTGGACCACATCGGAGAGCTGCGCCGGCAGCTCTTCAAGAATGTCGGAGACTGAGTCGACCAGTTTGGCGCCCTGGCGGATCAGTGCGTGGCAGCCGCGAGCGAGGGGGTTGTCGATGCTCCCGGGGATGGCAAAAACGTCGCGACCTTGCTCGGCGGCGAGCCGGGCGGTGATCAGCGATCCGCTGCGCGGCGCGGCCTCGACGACCAGAGTCCCCAGCGCCAGACCGCTGATGATGCGATTGCGCCGCGGAAAATGGGCGGGCAGTGCGGGGGTTCCGGGTGGCCATTCGCTGACCAGTGCGCCTTCCTCGACCAGTTGTTCGGCCAGTGCGGCATGTGTTCGCGGGTAGACCATGTCCAATCCGGTGCCACATACGCCGACCGAAAGGCCGCCAGCACGCAATGCGCCGCGGTGGGCGGCGGCATCGATCCCGAGCGCCAGGCCGCTGATGATGACGAGCCCGTAGCGCGCCAGTCCATCGGCGAATTCAGTGGCCAGGCGGCGGCCGTTGCCGGTGGGATTACGGCTTCCGACAATGGCCACGGCCGGGTGGCTGAGCACGTCCGGATCGCCGCGGATGAACAGGAGTGGCGGGGCGTCTGGCAGGGAGGCCAGTTGGGACGGGTAGTGTGGTGCTCCCAGCGGCAACAGATGATGGCCCGGATGCTCCAGCCAGCGCAGATCGGCTTCAACCAAGGGCCAGTTCGGTGCCCGTAACACGGCTCGAATCGGCGCAGGTACACCGGCCCGTATCCACGCCGGTTCTCCTGCACTGAGCACAGCCTGACAGCTTCCGAAATGCGTGATCAGCCGGTCGAAAGTCGCCGGCCCCACGCCGGGCATGCGCACGAGGGCCAGCGCTGCGGCCTGTTCAGCCTGATCGGTGCCGCCGGATCGGCTCATGAAGGGTTGGCGACCCGATCACCGACCTGAATGCCGCGCGTACTGCGCACGATCAGCGCCTGGCTGAAGTGCTCGGAAACCCGGAATACCAAGACCTCGCCGATGACTGCCGGAGGCAGGGTGACCTGTCCGCCCCGCACGGGATCGCGCATGGAGCGTTCACCGCGATAGATGCTCAGGACATGTCCGACTTGCAAACCTTCGGCGCTCCCGAGGCCCAGCGTGACAGACTGATACTGTCCGGCCCGGGCGATCGCGTTGGACAGCAGGAGGATCCGGCCCGAAACAGGGTTGGTGGGCGCACCGGGCAGCAGATCGGGCGTCATCGGCGATTCCGGTACCGGGAGCAGTCTATTGCCGACGCGCACTTCGCGGCGACTCTGGATAATTAGTGCTTCGGCCGGATCGCCAGCCTGCAGGATGCGAATCGTTCCCAGAACGTCGACCTGATGACCGAGGCGTTTCCGGTTGTCCGGATCGATCAGTGCGACACCTTTGTCCTCGACCACTTGAAATGCCGATCCTGCCGGAGCATCGGTGCCGCGGACGTACAGCCGGTCGCCGGCTCCCATGATGAGTTGTTCGGCGTGCATTGGTCTTAGAACATAAGGCGCATTTTTCAGTCCCTCGCGATCAATGGGCATCGTCTGGGTCAGGAAGGGCTCGATCCGCTCATAAGGCAAGGCCGGGATGGCCTCATCCAGGGGTTCGCGCCGGATCCGCGGTGACAGCCGGGTGACAGGGATCGGTGGCTCTGCGGGTTGCAGCATGAGCTGGCCATTGACCATGGCCAACTCCAGCACGTCGCCCGGATAGATGCGATGGGGGTTGCGCACCTGCGGGTTGGCGTGCCAGACCTCCGGCCAACGCCATGGATCACGCAGGAAGCGTCCGGCGATATCCCATAGCGTATCGCCCTTGCGGACGGTGTAACGGAGCGGGCGATCGGGGCGCCAGACGATTGGCGCAGAGGGCGTCGACGCGGACGCAGATGGTTGGCCGATGGGAACGGCCTGCGCCGATTCGGCGGGCGGTGAGCGAAGTTCCGGGGGTGCCAGAGGCGCGCGCGCCGGCTCGTCCGATGGGGCGGGAGCGGTGCAGGCGATCAATAGCGTCGCCAAGGCGCCAGTCAAGAGACCAGATATCGGCTGCGGTGGTTTCAGGATCAACACAGCATCCCTCTTGCGTGCGTGCCCCCTGTGTAACAAGGGTATAATGAACATCATTCCCGGAATCCGGATCGGGCTCGACCGCCGGATGCCGATAAGGTTAACGACGCAACTGCTGCCGACTTTACGAAACGCCATGGCCATACTCGATATTCTTCATTTTCCCGATCCCCGCCTGCGTCGCCGCGCCGTACCGGTAGCCCAGGTTGACGACATCGTGCGCCGCATGCTGGATGACATGCTGGAAACGATGTATGAGGCCAAAGGGGTGGGATTGGCGGCCACGCAGGTGAATATTCACCAGCGCATGCTGGTGGCCGATGTGTCCGACGAGCGCGACCAGCCGCTATATCTGGTCAATCCGGAGATTGTTGCTCGCGACGGACTGCAGGAAAGCGAGGAAGGCTGCCTCTCGGTGCCCGGATTCTACGAGTCCGTGCGGCGAGCCGAGCAGATCCGGGTGCGCGCGCTGGGCCGGGATGGCGAGCTGCTCGAATTCGATGCCGATGGGTTTTTGGCGGTCTGTATTCAGCATGAGATCGATCACCTCGACGGCAAGCTGTTCGTCGACTACCTCTCGGAACTCAAGCGGCAGCGTATCCAGAAAAAGCTGCGTAAACAGCAGCGTGCTGCTGAGCCTGCAGGGATCTCCGGCTAGAATCCAGCTGCATGCGTGCCGTTCATGAGCGGCGTCTGACCCCACAGCCCCACCCTAGCAGTTGACGTCGCTTCGCGCGGCCTTCGAGCGGAGTTTTCATGCGTATCGTCTTTGCCGGCACACCGCAGTTTGCGGTTCCCACGCTTCAGGCTCTGGCACAGAGCGGGCACGAACTGACCAGCGTCTACACCCAGCCTGATCGTCCGGCTGGACGCGGGCGACACCTCCAGGCGTCCCCGATCAAAGCGCTGGCAATCGAGCTGGGCCTACCGGTGTTTCAGCCCACCCGGCTGCGCGATCCGGCGGTTCAGGCCGAGCTTGCGGCGCTGGCGCCGGATCTGATGATCGTTATTGCCTATGGCTTGCTGCTCCCGCAGCCGGTGCTCGATTTGCCGACGCTCGGTTGCGTGAATCTGCATGCCTCCTTGTTGCCCCGCTGGCGCGGCGCCGCGCCGATTCAGCGGGCGATCCTGGCTGGCGATACCGAAACCGGCATTACCCTGATGCAGATGGCATTGGGGCTCGACACCGGCCCGATGCTGATGCGCCGGGCATGTGCCATCGGTGCGCACGAGAATGCCGGAGAACTGCATGATCGGCTCGCCGGGCTGGCGGCCGAAGTGATGATGGCGGCGTTGCCGGCACTCGCCGATGGGCGTTTGATCGCCGAACCGCAGCCCGAGCAGGGGGCGACCTACGCCGCCAAGCTGGAAAAGGCCGAAGCCTGGATTGATTGGCAGCAGCCCGCCGTGCTGATCGATCGGCAGATCCGTGCCTTCAATCCCTGGCCTGTGGCGCAAACCCGGCTTGAAGGCCAGGTCTTGCGCATCTGGCGGGCGCATCCGGACGCAACTCCCTGTCCGGGCGCTGCCCCGGGTGTCGTCGTGCAGGCGAACCGCGACGGTGTTGCCGTCGCCACCGGGTCGGGCCGTTTGTGGTTGGATCAGGCGCAGCTTCCTGGCGGACGCCCGTTGCCGGCCATCGAGTTGGCACGGGGTCGGCCGCTGCTGGGGATCCACCTTGGGTGCTGAGCGCGGTTCTGAGTTGCGGGCCGAGGCGGCGCGCGTGATCGCTGCTGTGGTGGGTCGCGGCGCATCCCTGAGTACGGTGCTGCCGCCGGCCTTGGCCGCCGTGGCACCGGCAGAGCGTGGCCTGCTGCAACAGCTCTGCTATGGGAGTCTGCGTTTTGGTCTGCGCTACCGTGCGGTACTGGGCGAGTTGATGTCTCGACCGCTCAAGGCGCGGGACGTCGATCTGGAAGCATTGTTGTGGGTCGGTTTACACCAGATCGACGCGCTGGGTATGCCGCCACATGCGGTGGTGCATGCCACGGTTGGCGCGTGCCGCCTGCTCGGTAAGGATTGGGCACGCGGCCTGGTGAATGGGGTGTTGCGCAACGTGCTGCGCGATTCGGCGGTGCTCGATCCCGAGCGCATGAGCGATGTCCAGGCCCGTCATGCCCATCCGGACTGGCTGATCACGCAAATCCGGCATGACTGGCCGGCGCATTGGGAAGCCATCCTGGCCGCCAACAATCGCCAGGCCCCGATGACCTTGCGCGTGAATGCCCGGCACATGGATCGTGCGGCCTACGCCGCGCGCTTGCGGGACGACGGGCTCGAAAGCCATCCGGCCCCGCATACCGAAACCGGCCTGATCCTCGCCTCTCCGGTAGCCGTCGACCAGCTGCCGGGTTTCCAGCAGGGTTGGGTCAGCGTGCAGGACAGCGCCGCTCAGCTGGCTGCGCCGCTTCTGGATGCAGCGCCCGGCATGCGGGTGCTCGATGCCTGCGCGGCGCCGGGCGGCAAGACGGCGCATCTTCTGGAGCGAACGACGGATCTTGATCTGGTGGCGTTGGACATCGATTCGGCGCGACTGCAACGCGTCCAGGACACCTTGAGCCGGCTTGGGCTCACCGCCGAGATCCGCTGCGCCGATCTGTCCATGCCGGAGACCTGGCATGACGGTCGGCCGTTCGATCGCATTCTCCTCGACGCACCCTGTTCCGCGACCGGCGTGATCCGTCGCCATCCCGATATCAAACTGCTGCGCCGCCCCGCGGACATCACCAATCTGGCCGGGCGCCAGCAGGCACTGCTCGAAACGACGTGGAACCTGCTGGCGCCGGATGGCGTGCTGCTCTATGCGACCTGCGCGGTCCTGCGGGCCGAAAACGAAGCGGTGCTCAGCGCGTTCCTTGCCGGACATCCCGAGGCGGTGGTCGAGCCGTTGGTGACCACCTGGGGCCATCTGGCCGGCGCGGGCCGGCAGAATCTGCCGGGTGAGGACGAGGCCGACGGGTTTTTCTATGCACGTCTGCGCCGGGTCTCCTTGCACCGCTGAGCGCTGGCGCTTGGCCCGGCTCATCGCTTTGGCCTGACACGGGCTCCCAGGCAACGCGGGGTCGCCCATTCCCTGTTACCCATGAGCCCCGCTGCAGCGCATTGCTCTAAGGCGCTGCGTGCCCGATCGGCCGGACGCGCGCCTGCGCGGACGCCCATCCCGATCCGGATTCTCCCTCGAATGCGCCCGGTTGGACTTCCCCGGTCACTGACAACGACCTGCAATACGGTTGTCAAGGCGATGTAAAGCCTTTCCGCGAGATTGGTTCGGGCGCTGTTCCTGGAATGGCGTTCGTGGATTGTCATCCATTCCTTCGGATTCGCTCGGGAGAAGCGCCATGACCTGCAAGCCATCATTCGTCGCCAATCCTTCACGTCGCCGACTGCTCAAGCAGGCCGGCGCGCTGGCCGGTGTCGCCACGCTGGGCGGTTTGCCGCTTCGCGTGCTGGGCGCGACACCGACCGGCGGTCAGGTCGCCATGCCCTATGGCGTCCAGGCGGGGGATGTGCGTTTCGACCGGGCGATCATCTGGTCGCGTGCGGATCGGCCCGCGCGCATGTGGGTCGAGATCGCCGATCGCCCGGATTTTCGCGGTGCGCGTCTGCTGCGCGGTCCGGCGGCGTTGCCCGAGGGGGATTTCACCGCCAAGCTGGATGTCGCCGGCCTGAATCCAGGCCAGGAGGTTCACTACCGGGTCTTTTTTGAGGATCTGTTGGGTGAGGCATTGCGGAGCGAGAAGGTTTCGGGGCGTCTGAGTGTGCCGGCGTTGCCGGGGCTGTCCCGGCTCGGGTGGCGCGCCCGCAACCAACGGGGCGTTCGCTTCGTCTGGTCCGGCGATGTGAACGGGCAGGGCTGGGGCATCAATCCGGATCTTGGCGGAATGCGGATCTTCGAAACCATGCGTGCGGTGGAGCCGGATTTTTTCATTCACTCTGGGGATTGCATCTACGCCGATGGGCCGATTCAGGCCGAAGTGGCGCTTCCGGATGGATCAACCTGGCGCAATGTGGTGACGCCGGAGAAGTCCAAGGTCGCCGAAACACTGGACGAGTTTCGCGGCAACTATCGGTACAACCTCATGGACGAGAATCTGCGGCGCTTCAATGCCGAAGTGCCGATCATCGCGCAGTGGGATGACCATGAGGTCGTCAACAATTGGTATCCGGGTGAAATTCTGAACGATGCGCGATATACCGAAACCCGTGTGGATCTATTGGCAGCGCGCGGACACCAGGCCTTTGTCGACTACATGCCGGTGCGCTTCGGCGAGCGGGGCCGGCTCTATCAGAGTTTTCCATGCGGATCCAGCGCGGAGGTCTTCCGGATCGATTTGCGTAGTTTCCGTGGCCCAAATAGCCTCAATGACCAACGGCGTTCGGGGCCCGAGGCGGATTTTCTGGGCAGCGAACAGCTCGATTGGCTGATGGATGCCCTGCGCCGGTCGCGCGCGACCTGGAAGATCATCGCCTCGGACATGCCCATTGGCTTGATCGTGCGCGACGGCACCTTCTTCGAGAACGGCGCCAACGGCAACGACGGTCGCCCAGCGGGCCGCGAACTGGAGGTCGCCAAGCTATTGCGCTTCATCCACCGCCACCGGATTGCCAACGTCGTGTGGTTCACCGCGGATGTGCATTACACAGCGGCGCATTACTACCATCCGGATCGGGCTGCGTTTCGTGATTTTTCGCCTTTCTGGGAGTTCGTCAGCGGTCCGCTGAACGCCGGCACATTCGGGCCAGGTAAGCTGGATGGAACGTTTGGTCCCGAGGTGGTGTTTGAGAAATCCCCGCCGGCCGGTCAGGCCAATCTGCCACCCTCGGCCGGCCTGCAGTTCTTCGGCCAAGTCGACATCGATGCTGAAAGCAACATCATGACAGTGGCTTTGAAGGATCTGAACGGAGCCACCCTGTTCGAACAGGTGCTGGAGCCCGTTCGGGGGGTGTCCTGATACCGGCGCTCCCCCGCCCCGACCGGCTACAGCCTTGGGGTCGGAGCGGTGGCGCTGGCCGGGATCAGGCGGCGCAGATCGCGATGCCGTGGTCGTGCGGCTCGATCAATCGGCGGTGCAGCGCCCGGATCGCCGTGTCGTAATCGCGCTCGTCGATGACGCACTGCATGGTGACCTGCCGCAGCGACTGGTGCATGGCCAGGATGGAGATGCCTGCCTCGGCCAGGGCCGCGGCAGTTTCCGCCAACAGGCCCGGCACCTGCATGTCGCTGCCGATGGCGGACACCAGCGCCACGCGGCGTACGTCGATTTCCGCTTCCCCGAAACGCTCCACGAGTGTTTTCTGGATTCGCTTGACGGTCTTGAGGTTGCACGCCAAGTAGTGTGTCAGGCTGTTGGCATTGCAGTCCTTGGTGATGATGTCGGCACCAAAGCGCTCCAGCGTGGTGAGCAGGGCGTGATCGTAATGCGCGAAACGGCCCATCATGTCCTGATCGAACAGCTGCAGCGCATAGACGTTCTTGCGCCCGGCAATGATTTCGACGCAGGGCTTTTCGCTGACGTGGTCATGCGTGATCACCGTGCCGCCGTGCTCGGGTTCGAAGGTGTTCTTGATGCGCAGGGAAATGCCGGCTTGCCGCAAGCCTTTGGCGGCCCGGGGGTGGATCGCCTCCATGCCCAGGTTGGCGAGCTGGTCGGCGACATCGTAGTTGGTCCGCCCGATCGGGACGACGCGTTCGGCACCCACGACCAGCGGGTCAGCGCTGCTCAGGTGGTATTCCTTGTGAATGATGGCCTCGGCAGCGCCGGTCACGACGGCGACTCGGCTGAACGTCATTTCGCTGTAACCGCGATCGAAGCGCGCCATGAGTCCTTCATCGCAATGGGCGTAACCGGTGACGATCGGCAGCTCGCGCGCGAGGTCGATGTTCTGGAAGCTGCGGCGGATTCGCTCATCCAGTGAAGGAACCGGTGCGTCGGCATCGGCATGCCAGCCGGTGAGGTCGACAAAGCGGGTGCGAACCCCTTCATTGGCCAGCAGTCGGCTGAGATTCCACGCGCTGTGGGCTTCCCCGAGGCTGGCCAGCATTTCGCGGACTGTGGCGAGATGGCTGTCGAGCTGGAAATGCCCGTGTCGGCACAGACGGTCCAGGTCGCTCAGGCAATTTTCGGCGGCCGTCAGCCGTTCCTCGATGAAGGATTTTGCCGCGGCGCGATCCATGGCGGCGGTGAATAGGGCGTGATTGATCTCAAGCAGCTGCTTGCGAACCTTGGCCAGCTCGCCGCGCCAAGCCGCTTCATCACGGGCATTAGCGAACGAACCGAATACCCCGGGCTGGGCCGTTTTCTTGTGTTCGAGCAACAGGTTGGTGATTCCACTGTAAGCCGAGACGACGAAGATGCGGTTGTATCGGTTACCGGGACGCAGAATGATATTGTCTCGCACGGCAGCATAGTTGCTCATCGAGCTGCCGCCGATCTTTTCCACCGTATGGGTCATGGTGTTGATTTTCCTTGTATTCGTGGGTCCCCGAGGAGGGACCGGCGAGCCCGCGGCTCAGCCATCTCAGCCAATCCGCAACGGAGTGGGGCGGACGGGCTCGACTTCGCCGCGGGCCGCAATGAATCCAGGTCGAGGCGGGTGGCCACAATAGGGTTCACAGAGGCGGTTGCTCATGGCGTTATAGACAAAGAACACGTTGCTGCGCGGATCAGGCGTGATGTTGCCGTTGGAGCCGTGCATCGTATTGCAGTCGAACACGGTGACCGTGCCGGCTGGGCCGGTCGCCGCGACCAGGCCACCGCCCTGTTCGGCGAGCTGACGGAGGCAACGCTTGCTTGGGACACCGATTTCCTGCTTCACCAAGGACTTCTGGTAGTGGTTCTCCGGTGTTTCGCCGGTGCACACCACGTAACGGCGATGGGAGCCGGGAATCAGCAACAGGGGGCCATTGTGGGCGTGATTGGGTGTGAGCGAAATGGAGACGCTCAGCGCCCGCATACGCGGCATCCCATCTTCCACATGCCAGGTTTCGAAGTCCGAATGCCAATAGAACTCCTTGCCACCGAAGCCAGGCTTGTAATTAAGCCGGGACTGGTGGATATAAACCTCGTCATCAAGGATGTAGCGGGCCAGGTCCACCAGCCGCGGATCGGCGGCAACGGCGGCGAACAGCGGGCTGAGCTGGTGAACGCGAAACAACGAGCGTAGGTCGCCGGTTTCCTGTTCACGGATCGCCTCGCTGCGTTGCATGATCAGCGCGTCATGGCGCAGGCGCGCGAGTTCGGCCTGCATGGCGGTGATCTCCGCATCGGTGAACAAGGTATAAAGATTCAGAAATCCCTGATTCTCATAGTTGGCGATGGTGCGCCGCGCTAGGGGTGGTTCCCGATTCGCGTCTGCATAAACGACGGGATCTGTCCGAGGCGTCACCGAAGCAGGGCGTCCGGCGCGGGAGGGATAGCGGTCTATCGCTTCCGAGGGCATCAGTCATCTCCTGAGTCTTGCTGCTTAGTCAGTCACCGCTTCGGCTTCGAGCGGGTAAACGCCATCGGCGTCATGAACCTCGGTGCCGTGTAGCGGTGGGTTGAATACGCAAGCCATGACCATTTCGGTCTCGGCGCGCAGGATGTGCTGGTCGTGCTGGTCCAGCACGTAGATCGTGCCCGGGGCGATGGGATAGATCTTCCCATCGGCGACGGTTTCGATCTCGCCGCTGCCGCTGATGCAGTACACCGATTCGATGTGGTTGCGGTAGTGCATCGGCAATTCGGCGCCACGGTAGATCGTGGTGATATGGAACGAAAAACCGGCATTGTCATTCTTGAGCACGAGCCGGGTGCTTTCCCACCCTGTGCTCTGGATGCGACGGCCGGATGCGATGGCTTCAGGAAGATGGCGAACGATCATGCTTGAATGGCCTCTTGTTCGTGATTGGAGCGGAGCCGGTTCAGGAGGCGCAGGCGGCCAACGTGCCGCTTAACACCTCTAGGGCGCTGTCAGCCAGCCGGCTCAATCCTTCACCCAGTTCGGCGTCGGTTATGGTGAGCGGGCACAGGCATTTGAGCACCTGTCCGCGATTGCCGGAGGTCTCGATGATCAGCCCTCGCTGGAATGCGGCCTGACTGATGCGCGAGGCGGTCTCGCCGTCATTGCATTCCAGCCCCTGCATCAGACCGCGGCCCTTGACGCGCAGATGCGTGACACCGACGCGCTCGCTGATCCGCTGCAGCCCTTGGGTCATCAGGGCTGCTTTGGCGCGCACCGATTCGGCGAA
Organism: Candidatus Macondimonas diazotrophica; assembly: GCF_004684205.1. Taxonomy (NCBI): domain Bacteria; kingdom Pseudomonadati; phylum Pseudomonadota; class Gammaproteobacteria; order Chromatiales; family Ectothiorhodospiraceae; genus Candidatus Macondimonas; species Candidatus Macondimonas diazotrophica. The sequence goes on along the minus strand of NZ_SRIO01000015.1, from coordinate 39,274 downwards.
CGTCTCGTCACGCCAGAAATGCTCCAGCGCCGCCGTCGCGGTAACAAAGGCGTGGTTGTTTCCGCGGAACGTGCCGTTGTGTTCGCCGGGTTTCCAGATATCGAGTTCGGGCCGGTAGAGCAGCAGGGCCATCGGCAGGCCGTAGCCACTCAGGGATTTGGACAGCGTCACCATGTCGGGCGTGATGCCAGCAGGCTCGAAGCTGAAAAAGGTGCCCGTTCGTCCACATCCAGCTTGGATGTCATCGACGATCAGGAGCATATCGTGCTTGCGGCATAGCCGTTGCAGGCCTTGCAGCCACACCGGGCTGCCCGCGTTGAGTCCGCCTTCACCCTGGATGGTTTCGACGAGGACCGCTGCCGGGTGATCGATGCCGCTCGACGGGTCGGACAGCATCTTGTCGAGATAACGCAGGGTATCGGCGTCGCGACCCAGATAGCCGGCATATGGCATGCGGGTGATCCCGGTCAACGGGACGCCGGCGCCACCTCGGTGATGTTGATTCCCGGTGGCGGCCAGCGCGCCCAGCGTGGCGCCATGGAAACCGTTGGTGAAGGCAATGATCGAAGAGCGGCCTTTGACCTTGCGGGCCAGCTTCAGCGCCGCTTCGACCGCATTGGCGCCGGTCGGTCCGGTGAACTGCATGCGGTAATCCAGCGAGCGCGGGACCAGGATGCAGTCGCGGAACGCGCGCAGGAAATCCGCTTTCGCTGCGGTATGCATATCCAGCCCGTGGGTGATGCCGTCGTTCTGGATGTAGGCCAGCAAGGCATTTTTCAACACGGGATGGTTGTGGCCATAGTTCAGTGAGCCTGCACCCGAGAGAAAGTCGATGTAGCTCATGCCGTTCTCGTCATGGAGAGCGGCGCCTTGGGCGCGGTTGAAAACCGTCGGGAAAGAACGCGCATAAGACTGCGCGGATGATTCAAGTTCGTTGAAAATCTCCATGGGTCATACCTCCACGGTGGATTGTGTTGTGTTGTTCTTATTGGCTTTGACGAGATGTGATCAGTCCGCGATTCGTTCGAGCGGTCCGATCCGGAGCAGGATTTCATCCGGGTGCAGCCCGGAGAAATGGCGTTGGGATTCAAACAAAGTGGTCGTCTCGATTACCGCGCCGAACTGCTTGGCCAGCCGCTCGAACAGTCGCCAGGATGCCCGATTGTCGGGGCCGATCGTGGTCTCCAAATAACGGCAATCCGCCAGCGCAGGCCGGGTGAGTAGTGCCTCCAGCAGGCGTGAGCCCAAGCCGGTGCCCCGTGCTGCCTCATCCACTGCGACCTGCCAGACAAAGAGGGTGTCGGGGCGGTCCGGAACCCGATAGCCCGAGACAAAACCCAAAGCCTTCGCGGCGTTTTCCGCGTGCGCGATGATCGAGGTCTGGGCAAAGTGGCTGCACTGCAGCAGATTGCAGTAACGGGAATTGGGATCCAAAGGGGGGCAGCGGGCAATCAGTTCGAAAACCGCCACGCCATCGTCCGGAGTGGGGCTACGCAGGTGCAGCGCCGGATGGGCATCGCCGGCGCCGTTCCCCATAGGGTAAGGCTCGGGATGATGAGAGGGTTTCATGATTCGATCTCGGTTTCTCGAATAAACTCGTTTCTATGCAATGCAAATACCCGAGAGTTCAACTTGGTAAACAGTTTCGCCAAGCGCTGATCCGTGTCGGGCATGGTGATATATTATTGTCTATGCAGCTTTTGTTTTCTTGGCTATTGTGTGTCAGTTTCTGGCGGGTACAATTCACGCCGAAAAAATCCATTGTATACAAAATTCTTTATCCGGGCAACTTGGTCACTGGGCCGCACTCCAGACCCGCTGGGCAGGTGCCGCGTCGTTATGACGAATCCATCGTGGCGCGATCGTCAGGCTGCATGGTCTGCGGACCTCGGCGCGCTGCTAGAATCGTGGTCTCGCCATTGCCGAATCTCACGGGAGTCTTCTGTGGAGGTCATTGCTGAGGTCTTGGTCGCGCTGCGTCGCATTATGCGAGCGACCGATCTGCGCTCCCGTCATCTCATGAAAACCGCTGGGCTGACGGCCCCGCAACTACTGGTGCTGCGAACGATTCATCAGAAGGGTGAAATTACCGTAGGCGATCTGGCGCGTCAGATCAGTCTCAGCCAAGGCACTGTGACCAGCATCCTCGATCGCTTGTCCGCACGCCGGCTCATCGTTCGAGAGCGGGCGCGCAGTGACAAGCGGAAGGTGTTCTTGCGTTTGGGGCCGGACGGAGAGGATGTTTTGCGTGATGCCCCGCAGCCGCTCCAAGAGCATTTCATTCGTGAATTCAACGCGCTGCAGAGCTGGGAACAGCACATGATCCTGGCTGCACTGCAGAGGGTTGCCGGGATGATGGACGCCGGGCATATCGATGCGGCACCGATGCTGGCGATCGGCGCCCTGGATCAGCAAGAGCTCTCCTCGAGCCCCGAATCGTGACCTGATTCGGGGCGGTGCCCTTCACCGGCGAGCCTGCTTGCCGTCAGCGCTTATTGGGCACGCTGCTCCGCAGCCAATACGGCGCGCGGTACTCCGACGCTATACGCCCCGTTCTTGAACGACTAGTATGGTAGATTCGCCATCAAGGCCGCAGGATAGTCGGCCGAAAGAAGAGAGGAAGGCCGCACTGCCGGCTGGCCAGCTCAGTCATGGAGGAGAACGTCATGGCCGTCATCGATCTGTTGCATCAATCCGTTCAGAAAAAGCCCGACAAAAAGGCGGTTATCGCCCAGGATGGCGAGGTCACATTCCACGAGCTCGATGTGGCCAGCAGCCGCATTGCGCATCAGTTGCACAAGGCCGGCGTCAAGCGCGGCGACAAGGTTGCCCTGGTGCTCGCCAATGACCAGGCGGTCTTGTTCAATGCGAGCTATTTTGGGATTCACAAGCTCGGCGCGGTGCCGGTTCCAATCAACACGCGCTGGGCCATGCCGGAAAAGTACTTCGTGCTCGAGCACAGCGATGCTGTGGCGCTGATCAGCGGTCCGCGCCATCTGGAAGCATTGATTCCCCTCGCCCAAGGCAAGCCGGTCGAGATCGAAGGCCGGCCGGGGCAGTTCAATCTCAAGCACTTCTTCGTGACCGGTAGCGAGGCGATCGATGGCTTTACGCCGCTGGGAAACGTCGTGAGCGAGGGGTCGACCGATGTTCCACTGCTCGATCCACCCCCGACCGATCGGGATCCGGCCGACCTGCTCTACACCTCTGGTACGACGGGAATGCCCAAAGGGGTATTGGTGCCCGAAGGTAATCTCGCGGACCAGCCTGGTCAGCAGAATCTGGCCCAGATCCTGTCCGCACTGTTCGGTGAAAGCTTGTTGCACGCCGTGCCGCTGTTCGGATTCACTGGCTGCCACGGCTTGATGCTGATGAGCATTCGCGCCGGCATTACGCAGCTGGTCCTGCCACGCTTCGATCCGGAGCAGCTGCTGGCCTCGATCGAGCGGCACCGCGCATCCTCGATCATGGGCGTGCCGACCATGCTGAATCTCGCCATGAAGCATCCATCGGTGAAGGACTACGACTACAGCTCGCTCAAGTTCGTGTTCTTCGGCGCGGCGCCGATCCAGCCGGACACGGTGCGCAAGATGCTGGAAGTCTGGCCCAAGGTGATGATGCTCAACGGCTATGGCTTGACCGAGGGCGGCGCCGGTGCAGCCTGCATGCTGGGGCCCAACCCACGCGACATCCTCGATCACCCGGGCTCGGTGGGCAAACCGGTGGGCTGCGAGGTGGTGATCGTCGATGACAACGGCAACACCCTGCCGCAGGGCGAGATCGGCGAGATCTGCTTCCGCTCGGGGATCGAGCGGCGCAGCTACTACAAGGGCGAGGAAAACACTCAGGAACTCTGGCGCGGCGAGCTGCTACATACCGGCGACGTGGGCTACATCGCGCCGGACGGCTACGTGTATCTGACAGATCGCAAGAAGGACATGGTGCTGCGCGGCGGCTACAACATCTTTGCCGTCGAGGTGGAACGCGTGCTGCTGGAGATGCCTGAGGTGCTGGAAGCGGCTGTCATTGGTGTGCCCCATCCGGATCTCGGCGAGGATGTCTTGGCTGTGATCGCACCGAAACCGGGATTCAAGGGCGGTGAGGGCTCTCTGACCCCCGAGGCCATCAATGCCTTCTGCCGGCAGCATCTGGCGGACTACAAGAGTCCACGCCATGTCGTCTTTGTGGACGAGCTGCCCAAGAACGCCATGGCCAAGATCCTCAAGGCGGATCTGCGTCAGCGCTATCGTGACTATGTACTGGATCTGAAGGCGCAGGAAGCCTGAAGATCACGAGGGTGTTGCGGCCCAGCAAGGCCATGACACCCTCTGGATCCCGGCCAGCTTGTCCGCATCGGAGATGCCGATCACCTTGAAGATCAGGTGCTTGACGGCGCTGAACGGTGGGCGCAAGCTGAAGTGGGATTGATATTCATATAACGAGGCCACCCAGCGGATTGGGCGTGGTCCAGGAGGAGACAACATGGACGGCATCATGGCGCTTGCCCGTTCGGGGTGGGCTTACCTGCGTTTTTTTGTTCCGATCGCCCTGTCTCTGGGCGTGATCTATGCGCTCATCGTCGGGCCGGCCAATGTCCTGGTCGGCGTCCTTGCCGTTCTTCTGGGACTTTCCCTGGCCGAACGGGTGTCCGGCAATGACGAGCAGACCCGTGCCTATGGGCACCCGCGCATCTTCGTGTGGATGCTCTGGACTTATCTCCCCGTCAGCCTCGTGGCTTTCTGGGCGTTCATTTGGATGCTGGCGCATGGACACAACGGCGGCGACCTGCTCGGTCTGGCCACGTGGGTGCAGTCCCTGAGCGGGTTCGACATGGTTGCCGCCCATGCCGGAGACGGCTGGGGCAGCTACCTCATCGGTGCGCTGCTGTTTTCTCAGATCGCCTCGATCGGCTCGGTATCCATTGGCCATGAGCTGTCCCACCGCACTTGGGAGCCCTATTCGGTCTTCAGCTCGCGCGCCTGCTCCCTCTTTGGGCTGTTTACCTATTACGCCATCGAGCACCCCTATGGCCACCATTTCACGGTCGGAACGCCAGCTGATTCCAGCACGGCCTTCCGCGGTGAGAGCGTATATCGCTATTTCCTGCGCACCGCGCCCCAGGATTATCAAACGGCCTGGGCCATCGAGAAGGATCGGCTGGACAAGATGGGGCTAGCGGCCATGAGCTGGCGCAACCGTTTGCTGCAGGGGTGGGTGGCGGAGGCCGCACTGGTGTTGTTCGTCTTTGCAGTCAGTGGTCTGTTGGGGCTGTTCTGGTTCCTGCTCGCCGTGCTCAACGCTCATTTCGGCTACAAGCTCGGCACCTACAGCCAGCACTACGGCATCGTTCGCGTGCCCGGATCGGAGATCAAGGCGCACCATTCCTGGGATTCGTTCAATCGCGTGACCAACTGGTTCGTCGACAACATCGGCCGCCATTCCCAGCATCATCTGGACCCCCAGCGTGAGTTCTGGCGTCTGGAGGATGTGCACGCGCCGCGCTTGCCCCACAACATGGGCTATTTCCGGGCCATTGGTCTGGCCATCATCCCGGCATTGTGGCATCGCACCTGGTCGCCGGCGCTGCTCGAATGGGATCGGGTCTATGCCTCGCCGGAAGAACGGCAGCTGGCGCACGAAGCCAATCTGCGCAGCGGACGGCCCGAACTCCTGGCTGCCGCAGCGCACGAGGAGGCGCTCGCTGTCGCCACCTGAGGCACCCCCACCCCGGATCGACAACCGCCGGTCTCGACGCCGGCGGTTCCTTGTGCGCAGGATGAGGTCGAATGTCCCCGGGCCTCAGGGCTGCGACGGGCCAAGTCGCCGAATGAAGGGGCGCGCCCGACGCCACGAGCGCCAGAAAGACCCTGGACGGGCGTGATAAGCGTGGCCCGCCAGCGGGCGCAGTGTGATGTTCGCGTGGTGAAAACAGGTTCTGGTCAGTGTTGCGAGATCGCGTTCAAACCGAACCAGCGCGCGCACCCAGTCTTCCGGTTCGTTCCAGAGCGCCGGGCGCAGCAATGCGTCGACGACCCAGAGGACGCGCTGCGGCAGGATCGGAATGGATTGGCCCAGCGTGGACCCGTTGGCGTACCAGGCCGCGCCGCTTGCCTGGGCCAGTCCCCGGCCGATCGCCTCGGCGCCTACGATGAGATCGAATGGTGCGCGACCATCTGGGGGAAGCGTGCCCTCACCCCATAGCCACAGGCTGTTGACAGGCAGCTGACCCAGCCGTTCGCGCGCGACATTGACCGGATGGTCGTGCAATAGCATCTGCAGTTCGGTGACGAGGCGTTTGAACTCAGCCGCATCAGGCCCGGTGGGCATCCAGAGTGAGGTGCCCGGTGTCAGACCGTGATGCAGCGGTTGGGTCGTCATGGCGGGCGCGGCGGGCAAATGCAGATACCAGCGTCCGGGTGACGGCGCCTTCAGGGTCATGCCCTCTGCCTCCAGGAAGGCGTTCAGGCGATTCACGATGGCAGCGCTTTCCTGGGCGTCGAGATCGAGGCGCGCCTGATCGAAGTGCACATGATGATGGGTGCCGGCCTGCAAGTGCAGGGGCTCGACCCGGAGCACGGCCCCCCGGGGCGGGGCGCCGGTATCGCCCCACGAGGAGAGCGCCGCCCAGGGTGCCTGGGCTGTCTCGAAAAATCCCTGGACGAGTGCGCGCTCGAAACCCGTTTCCGGATCTGGGGTCGCCCGTGCCCGTGCAAAGAGCCGGTCGAGCGCCGGCGTCGCGGGGAAATCGCCAACATCCCGGGGCGGCTCGGCCAGCCCCGGCACCAGCAGGGTTACCGAGCTGCGTGTCATGTGAAATCAGCTCAGATGAGGAAGCAGGGCCTGCTCGACGGCCAAACGCTCGGCCGCCACCCGAACCACTGGGCCCTGCATGCGTGCAATCGCCAAGTCCGGATCCTTGAGGCCATGGCCCGTCAGGGTACACACGATCGTACTCCCACGGGCGATCCGACCGGCGCGGATATCGGTCAATGCGCCCGCCAGAGAGACCGCCGAAGCCGGTTCGCAGAACACGCCCTCGCGCCGTGCGAGGTACTTCTGTGTCTCCACGATTTCATCATCCGTGAAAGCCGCGAACCAGCCGCCGGATTCCTGTTGTGCGGCCAGCGCGCCGGACCAGCTCTGGGGGTTGCCGATGCGGATCGCCGTGGCCACGGTCTCGGGGTGCTCGACTGGGCCACCCTTGAGGAAGGGGGCGGCACCCGTGGCCTGATAGCCCAGCATGCGCGGACGCGCGGTGATGACGGGCTCGCGCGGATAGGGGCACTGGCCCGCGCAGTGGCTGCAGCCGATCGTGGTCGTTTCGCCGCCCGCCGTAGCCAGCTCCGAATAGCCGATCCAGTAGGCGGTGATGTTGCCGGCATTGCCGACGGGCAGGCAGTGATAGTCGGGCGCGCGCCCGAGTGCCTCGACGATTTCGAAGGCGGCAGTCTTCTGGCCCTGCAGGCGGAAAGGATTGATCGAATTGACGATGGTGATGGGTGCCTCGGCCGCGACCTCCCGCACCAGGCGCATGCCGTCGTCGAAATTGCCCTGGATCTGCAGCACCACCGCGCCGTGCGCCATGGCCTGGGCCAGTTTGCCCAGCGCGATCTTGCCCTCCGGGATAAGCACGAAGGCGGTCAGTCCGGCGCGGGCGGCATAGGCGGCTGCCGAGGCCGAGGTGTTGCCGGTGGAGGCGCAGATGATGGCGCGGCTACCCTCGGCCACCGCCTGGGTCACGGCCACCGTCATGCCGCGATCCTTGAAGGATCCAGTCGGGTTGAGTCCCTCGAACTTGGCGTAGATCGCCAGATCGCCGCCCAGATCGCGCTCGATGTTGGCCAGACGGATCAGCGGTGTTTGCCCTTCGCACAGGCTTACTGCCGGGGCGTCGGCGGGGAGCGGCAGCCGATCGCGGTACTTGTCGATCAATCCGGTATAGAGCGAAGCGGTGGTCATAAGGATCTCGCAGAAGGAAATGGGGGATCACGCCGCATCGGTCTGGACACGGATGCGAGTGATGGCGCCGCGCACGCTGGAAAGCCGCGAAATGGCTTCAAGAGCTTGATCCATGGCGTGTTCCCAGACCCGATGAGTGAGCAGGATGATGGGCATGGTGTCCAGATGCGCGGGATCGGGGCGCTGCAGCATGGCCTCGATGCTGATGGCATGATCGGCCAGAATGCGGGTGATGTCCGCAACCACGCCGGGATGGTCCTCGACCGCCAGGCGCAGGTAGTAGGCCGAGTGGATGGACGCCAGGGGACGCAGCGGCAGATCCGCGATGGCACCGGGACGCACACCCAGATAGGGAACCCGGTGATCCGGTTCGGCGGACAGCAGGCGGAGGATGTCGACGAGATCGGCAACGACGGCCGAGGCTGTGGGGAGGGCGCCGGCTCCGGCGCCGTAGAACAGCGTTTCGCCGACCGCATCACCCTCGATCAAGACGGCATTCATCACCCCATCGACTCGTGCCAGCAGATGCCGCTGAGGGATCAGGGTGGGATGCACGCGCAGCTCGACCGCCTCGGCATCCCGGCGCGCGATGGCCAGGTGCTTGATGCTGTACCCGAGGGTTTCGGCGTAGTCGATATCTTCGGCGCTGATGGTGTCAATGCCCTCGATCGCCACATTGGCGAAATTCAAGGGCGTGCCGAAGGCGATTGCTGCAAGGATGGTCAGCTTGTGTGCCGCGTCGATACCCCCGATGTCGAACGTGGGATCCGCTTCCGCGTAGCCCAGTTCCTGGGCCTGTGCCAGGGCCTCGGAGAAATCCAGCCCGCAGTCGCGCATTTGGGTGAGGATATAGTTGGTGGTGCCGTTGACGATGCCGGCGACGGACTGAATGTCATTGCCGGCCAAGGCTTCCCGTATGGTCTTGATGATCGGAATGCCCCCCCCGACAGCGGCTTCGAACGCGACGATGACGCCATGCTTGTCGGCGGCGGCGAAGAGCTCGTTGCCGTGTTGCGCAATCAGTGCCTTGTTCGCGGTGATAACGTGCTTGCCGCTGGTGATGGCGCGCATGATCCAATCGCGGGTCGGGTCGCAGCCGCCCACCAGTTCGGCCACGATGCTGATGGACGGATCGTCCAGAATCTCGTTGATGTCGGTGGTCACGGCGATATCCGCCGCTTCTGGCGGCCGCGGCTTGCTGGGGTCGCGCACCAGCGCGCGCCGGACTTTCACCCGGCGACCGGTGCGCCGCTCGATGGCATCCGCATGGCGTTGGAGGATCTGGAGCGTGCCGCCGCCGACCGTTCCTAGACCCAGAAGGGCGATGTTGACTGTTTCGCTGTCCATTAGATTCCCTGGCTTTGAGCGCTGCCGGCCGGGGTGCGTCGGAACAGGCGGCGCATCTCCCGGACCGCCTGGCGAGTGCGGTGTTCATTTTCGATCAGGCCGAAACGTACATGATCATCCCCGTACTCGCCGAAACCGATGCCGGGGGATACGGCGACCTTCGCTTCACTGAGCAAAAGCTTGCTGAACTCGATGGATCCCATGTCGCGGTAGCGTTCAGGGATGCGCGCCCAGACGAACATCGTCCCGCGGGGCTTCTCCACTTCCCACCCCAGCCGATTCAGTCCTTCGCACAGAACGTCGCGGCGCAGCTGGTAGGTGCGGCGGATTTCCTCCACGCAGTCCTGTGGTCCCTCCAGCGCGGTGATGGCGGCAACCTGGATCGGCGTGAAGATCCCGTAGTCCAGATAGGACTTCATTTTGGCCAGCGCGGCCACCAGAGTGGGGTTGCCGCACATGAAGCCGACGCGCCAGCCGGGCATGTTGTAGCTCTTGGACAGGGTGTAGAACTCCACCGCCACATCCTTGGCTCCCGGGACTTGCAGAATGGAGGGTGCGACGTAGCCGTCGAACACCAAATCCGCATAGGCGAGATCATGAATGACCCAGATCTGATGCTCGCGCGCGATGGCCACCACTTTCTCGAAGAAATCGAGGTCCACGCACTGCGTGGTCGGGTTGCCCGGAAAGTTGAGTACCAGCATCTTGGGCTTGGGCCAGGAATTGCGGATGGCTTGGTCGAGCTCGGCAAAGAAATCGATGCCGGGCACCAGCGGTACATGGCGGATGTCGGCGCCGGCGATGACGAAGCCATAGGGATGGATGGGATAGGCGGGATTGGGCACCAGGACCGAATCGCCGGGCCCGACGGTCGCCAGTGCGAGGTGCGCGAGACCTTCCTTCGAGCCAATGGTCACGATGATCTCGTCCTGTGGATCGAGCTGCACGTCGTAGCGGCGCTGGTACCAATTGGCCATCGCTCGGCGCAGGCGGGGGATGCCGCGCGACTGGGAATAGCGATGGGTGTCCTCGCGCTGCACTGCCTCAACCAATTTGTCGACAATGTGCTGCGGCGTGGGTTGGTCGGGATTGCCCATGCCGAAGTCGATGATATCCTCGCCTCTGGCGCGTGCGGCGTTTTTCAGTTCCGTCACGATGGCGAAAACATAGGGCGGCAACCGCTGGATACGGGGAAAATCTTCGATCACGGAGGTAGTGGTCCAAGTGGGGCCCGGCCTCTTGGCCAAAGGCGAATTTGTAAAATGATCAAACGTAAAGCCCGTGTGTTGCCCTGTCAATCATTTCGCATGATCGCGAGGTCGAGCCCATGAAACTGCACCGGGACAATCCCAACGCCCAGAATCGCATCCGGGGGTATGGCAGCGGCGAGATCCGCATCAACGAGGTGAGTTATCACCAGAGCCTGATCGTGGCGCCTCAGGCGCTGGAACTCGATGGGATACCATCGGACGTGGCGCAGCTCAAATCACGCCACTTGGAGCGGTTGCTCGCTCATGCACCTGAAATCATCCTGCTCGGCACTGGATCGCGCCTGATTTTCCCGCCGCGCGAACTCCTGTTCGAGCCGCAATCGCGCGGGGTCGGCATCGAAGTCATGGATACCGGCGCGGCGTGCCGGACATTCAATGTCCTGCTCGCCGAGGATCGCGTGGTGGTGGCGCTGCTGATGCTTGAAGCGGGAGGTTGAACCTCAGCCGGGCGTTTGGGGGAGGGCCTCACATCCTCCCTGCTCGCCGCAGCCGTGCTCGAAGCGTATCGATTTCCTCTAGGAGATCAGCCATCAGGGCGGCGAGTTCCGGGACCGCCTCGAAATCGCGTTCGATCTGGCGCATGCGGCGTGCGCGCTGCAAGGACGAGGAGGGGAGTCGCCAGGCACCGGTGGCCTGATGGGCCTGTGGAAACAGTCCCAGTTCGACGCGGGTCATCACCCAGGCATCTTCGACGCAGCAGATGGCCGCCAGTTGTTCTGCCGTCAGCTCATCCTGCACCAGGGGATCGTCGGTTGAGATCTGGTCGTCATTCATTGCATCAGCTCCTCTGCCTCGGATTGAATGCCAATTCCCTTGCCATCGTTTCATAGAGTTCACGTGCACGGGCGGTGTTGGCCGGTGGCGTCACGATCCGAATGTCGAGAATCATGTCTCCCGGCGGCTCGCCTGGAATGCCCTTGCCGCGAACCTGAAGCTGGCGACCGCTCTGCGATCCTTCTGGGATGCGAACCTTGACGGTGCCGCCGGGCAGGTCGATGGGAATGATTGCGCCAAGCGCCGCTTCCCACGGCGTCACGGGCAGGTCGAGGTACAGATTGCGCTCCTCGATGCGAAAGCGCGGATGCGGCTTGAAATGCACTTCCAGCAGCAGATCGCCGGCAGGCGCCCCGCCGAGCCCCGGCTCGCCCTGTCCCGAGAGCCGGATCAACTGGCCATCACGGACCCCCTTCGGAATCCGCACGCTCAAGGTCCGGGTTCCGAGGGTGACGCGGCCTTGAGGATCGATTTTGGGTGTCCGCAGACTGATCTCCCGTACGGCGCCATGGAATGTGTCCTCGAGATCGAGATACACCTTGGCGTGATGATCCTGGCCGCGAGCGCGGAAGCCGTGCTGCTGCTGACGGCCGCCCCCCATCTGTCCGAACAACTCGGCAAAGAAGTCCGAGAAATCGGCCGCTTCACGCGAATTGAAAGTACCGTCGGAGAATTCGAAGCCGGCATCCCAGTCCGGTGGTGGTCGGAAATCCTGTCCCGGCCGGTAGCTCTGGCTCAGCTGATCGTAGGCGGCGCGCTTATCCGGATCGGACAGCACAGCGTTGGCTTCGTTGATCTCCTTCATGCGCTGTTCGGCGTCCGCTTCCTTCGAGATGTCCGGGTGGTATTTGCGGGCCAGTTTGCGGAAGGCTTTCTTGATGTCGGCAGCCGTGGCATCCCGAGGCACGCCGAGAACGCTGTAATAGTCCTGATATTGCATGCATCGCCTCCACAGTGATGATGCTCGCGATGTGCGGCTTGTTTTGATGATATCAAGGGCTTGAAACACGGTGGCATCGGACACATCTTGCGTCATGCAATGGGGACAGGAAACGCTCACCCCCTGAATGAGGAGATGAATCATGATCTATCGCAGCATTTTCCCGCGCGATCTGTTTGCAGAGTTCGAGCGCATGCAGAATGAACTGGATCGTGCCGCTGGCTATTCGCCCACAATCCGCGGTGTGGCGCGCCGCTATCCGGCAATGAACGTCGGTTCCACGCCGGCCTCGGTCGAGGTGTATGCCTTTGCGCCCGGCCTGGATCCAGCGAGCCTCGATGTTCAGATCGAAAAAGGCGTGCTGACCATCAGTGGCGAGCGCGCCGAAGAACCGGCTCCGGCGCAAGCCATGGTTCATATTGATGAACGATTCTCAGGCCGGTTTCGTCGTGTGGTGAGTCTGCCCGAGGATGTCGACCCGAGTGCGGTTGAAGCACGCTATCGCGATGGTGTCCTGCATGTGCGAATTCCACGCCGCGAGCTAACTCAGCCGCGTCGGATCACCATCCAATAATCGGAGGAGAGTGCGATGAATCAACAGATCGAAACGCGCAAAGCGGTCGCGTCCGACGAAGGCATGGCGACATTACTGCCTCTGGTCAATGTGGTCGAGGACGCCGGCGGCATCACCCTGATGGCCGACATGCCCGGTGTTCCGAAAGACGCGCTGGACATCCATATCGACGGGGATACCTTGGCGCTGGAAGGGCAGGTGGCGCTGGATGTTCCCGACGGGATGGCGGTCCATCATACGGAAGTGGCGCTGCCCCGCTATCGGCGTGTGTTCACGCTTTCCAAGGAGTTGGATCCCGAAAAAGTGACGGCTGAACTGGTCAATGGCGTACTGAAATTGCGGATACCCAAGGCCGAACATGCGCAACCGCACAAGATTGCGGTACAGATCGCCTGACCGATCCTGAATGATGACGCGACGGTCACCACTCGGGAGGTGCGAGGTGGCGATTGGCCTCAGCAGAACAGCGTATCGCCAGTCAATCCCTCGCTCTCGACGATGCGGCGCAGATGGCCCAGCGCCTCGACCTGGATTTGCCTGACCCGCTCGCGGGTCAGGCCGATATCCTTGCCGACCTGCTCCAAGGTGGCGCGTTCGTGGCCATTGAGCCCGAAACGCCGTTCGATGACCTCGCGCTGCTTGGCGGAGAGCCGGTCGAGCCAGCCCCGAAGGCCGTGCTTGAGGTCGGAGTCCTGTACATAAAGGGCCGGATCGACCCCATTTTCATCCGCGACGGTGTCGAGAGGCGAGCGTTCGTCGGTGGCTGAGCTGAACGTGCTGATGGACGTGGTTCGCTCGTTGAGCCCTAACATGCGTTCGACCTCCTGCACGGGGCATTCCATCTCGCGAGCGATCTCGTCGATGGACGCCGCGCGCTGGCTGGCTTGGCTCAGCTGCCGGCCGGTGCGCAGATAGCCGTTGATCCGCTTGATGATATGGATGGGCAGCCGAACCGTGCGCGTCTGGTTCATCAAGGCTCGTTCGATGGTCTGGCGGATCCACCAGGTCGCATACGTCGAGAAACGGTAGCCGAGTTCGGGGTTGAATTTGCCGACTGCGTGGATCAGGCCGAGATTGCCTTCCTCAATCAAGTCGAGCAGGGGCAGGCCGCGATTGAGATAGCGTCGGGCGATCTTGACCACCAGGCGCAAGTTGCTCTCGATCATGCGCGCCCGCGAGGCCCCGCAGCCCTGCTGGGCCTTGCGGGTGAAGTAGACTTCCTCTGCGGCGGTCAGTAGCGGGGAATGGCCGATTTCGTTCAGATAAAGGCGAGTCAGGTCGAGCGACTTGCTGTCGTCGATGCCCCAGGACTCGAGGGCGGCGTCTTCCTCACTCAGTGGCGAGGCCAGCGCGCCCTCCGTTGGGTCATCGCGTTCTTCGTCGTTTTCATCGCTGTTACCGAAATGCGTCAAGGCAAGCGTTTCGGTTTCGTTCCATTTCGTGGGGGTGGTATTGACGTCATCCATGATCGTCCTCCTTGCCCTTGCCGGGGCTCCTCGGTTTCACGCAACCCGAGATGCAGAAGGACGACCTGATTCGTCGACGGTCAGCGTGCCGGCAGATACTGGAGCGGATCGACCGGCTGCCCGTTGTAACGAATCTCGAAATGCAGGCTCGGTTGCCGATTCGGGCCCTCTCCCATCTCGGCAATCGTCTGGCCGGCCTGCACCGTGTCTCCTTCCTGCGCATGCAACGTCCTGTTGTATGCGTAAGCACTCAGGAAATTATTGTTGTGCTTGATGATGATAAGCTCGCCGTAACCCTTGAGTCCACTCCCCGCGTAGGCCACCCGACCATCGGCGGCCGCCGCGATGGCCATGCCGGTCGAGCCGCCGATATCGATTCCTTTGCTGCCGCCTTCGCCTTGGAACAGGGTCAGCACCGAACCGCGCACCGGCCATTGCCAGTCGATGCCCGACGCAATGGGCTCGCCGGTCCGGAAGGCGGGAGAAGACGAGGCGGCCGTGGCGGGTACCTTGATGCGTTGGCCGACATGAATCAGGTTGGGGTTGCTGAGACGGTTCCAGCGGGCGAGATCCTCGCCGGTCACGCCATAGCGGGCACCGATCAGATTCAGGGTTTCTCCTGCCCGCACGGTATAGGTCTGCCAGTGGGTCGGCTCCGGGGGGAGGGCTGAGGGCGGTGAGGGCGCACGTGTGACGGGGGCGGTTGGGGGCGCACCACTGTCGCTTCGTGTGGGCCAGTTCAAGGCGCCGGCGCAGCCAGCGAGCAGGACACTCAGGACCAGCGCCAATCCGTGCCCGGTCCACTGGTTCATCCATTTGGGAAATCGATCAACTTCGGCCATGGGTCATCTATACGATCAGGTAGAACAGAATCGCGGTGGCCACCAGGCCCCAACCGATCCACTCCATCGAGCGGCGTACGCTGTCCTGCATGCGCGGGCCGAGGCGCGAGACGAGAATGGCTTCCAGGAAGAATCGCCCGCCGCGCCCCACCAGCGATGCCAGGATAAACGGAATCAAGGGCAGTGCCATGAACCCCGAAGCGATGGTGAACAGCTTGTAGGGGATAGGTGAGAATCCCGCCAGGAAAACGATCCAGATTCCCCATTCCAGGTAAAGCGTCTGGACCTGGTGCCAACCCGCCCCGTAACCCGCCCGCTCGATGAGCGGCAGCACGCTTTCCACCGCGAAATATCCCAAGGCATAACCCAGGACGCCGCCCAGCACCGAGCATACGGTCGTGAGGGTTGCCAACCGCCAGGCCTGTTGGGGCCGGGCAAGTACCATGGGCATCAACATCACATCGGGCGGGATGGGGAAGAACGAGGACTCGGCCACGCTCACGGCGCCTAGATACCACGGTGCTCGACGATGGGCTGCGGCCAGGATCATCCGATCATAGAGCCAGGTAAAGAGCTTCATCCGACGCCTTCCTGTAGAGGTACGAAATGGACGGTTTCCAGGGTTTCATCCGCAAAACCGAACGGCGTGCGGGTGTAACGCATCAGGCGCTGGTTGACGCCGCTGCCGACGGGAATCACCAGGGCGCCCTCGATCCTGAGCTGCATGAGCAGGGACTCGGGAATCTCGTTCGGCGCGGCTGCCACCAGAATGGCATCGAAGGGCGCATGTTCCGGCCAGCCCCAATGTCCATCGCTGTGATGAAAGCGTACGTTGGCGATGCGCATCCGGGTCAATCTGCGGCGCGCCTGTTCCAGCAGTGGCGCGATGCGTTCGACGCTGTAGACCTGCGGCACCAGACTGGCCAGTAGCGCCGTTTGGAACCCCGAGCCGGTTCCCACTTCCAGGACCCGCTCAAGCGGTCCATTTTGCAGCAGCGCTTCGGTCATGCGCGCTACCATGTACGGCTGCGAAATGGTTTGTCCGAAGCCGATCGGCAATGCCAGATCTTCATAGGCTCGACTGGCCAGTGCTTCTTCCACGAACAGATGGCGCGGCATGCGAGCCATCAGATCCAGCACCCGCTCATCGCGAATGCCGCGCGCAACGAGGCGCTCCACCATGCGCTTGCGCGTGCGCAGCGAAGTCATGCCGCTGCCGCGCAGAACCGCTTCGCTCATGACCCGAGTCCGGCGAGCCAGCGGCCGACGGTATCGATGCCCGTGTATTGGGTCAGGTCGACCTGAACCGGTGTGATCGAGACGCGGCCATGTGTCACGGCATGAAAATCGGTCCCGGGGCCGGCATCGGCCTCGCTTCCCGCCGGGCCGATCCAGTAGATGGGTCGGCCCCGGGGATCGGTTGAACAGATCACGCCCTCGGCCCGGTGCCGCCGGCCCAGCCGCGTGGATTCGAAGCCTGTCAGGGCCTCGAAGGGGACATCCGGGACGTTGACGTTGAGTATGGTGTCGGCGGGCAGCGGCGTGTGTGCGAGTCGCTCGACCAGTACGCGGGCGACCCGTGCCGCGCTGTCGAAATGTCGGCATTCCTCACCGACCAGAGAGATGGCCATAGCCGGATAGCCCAGCGAGCGCCCCTCGATTGCGGCGGCGACCGTGCCGGAATAGAGCACGTCGTCGCCCATGTTGGCGCCGTCGTTGATGCCCGAGACGACCATGTCCGGCGTGTGGTCGAGCAGGCCGGTGATCGCCAGATGAACCGAGTCGGTGGGTGTCCCATCGACGCAATACACAGGGTCTTCACCATGGCGGGCCACCCGCAGGGGGCGGCTCAGGGTCAGGGAATGGCTGGCCCCGCTGCGGTTACGGTCCGGTGCAACCACGACCACTTCGTTGAAGCGGGCGAGTTCGTGGTGCAGCGCCCGCAGTCCGGGGGCCTGGCAGCCGTCGTCATTGCTCAGCAAGATGCGCACGATCAAGGTCCCATGTTGAGCCGGACGCCGCGGGCATCGGAGCCACTCCGGTGTCCATGTGGAATGGGAACACACTATACTGGAAGCGCTCTTTCAGTCGGTAGCGGCGCGTTGCGTGGGAATGCTCATGGCGAAATCCGACCACTCTTTGCCGGATGACGATGCGGCCCTGTTTCGCGAGGCTGTGGCCGATGTCGTGCCACTTACTCACACGTTCAGTGCCGTCACGCTCCCGCCGATCCCCGCGCGGGCCCACCGTCACCAAGCAGGTGAAGCGGCGGTGCTCCATGAATCGCTGTATGGCCCCATCGACCCCGACCTGGAAACCGGCGAGGAGTTGCGCTACCTGCGTGCTGGCGTGCAAAGCCAGTTGTTGCGGCGGCTGCGCCGGGGTCGCTATGCCATCCAGGCCGGAATCGATCTGCACGGCCTGACGCAAGCCCAGGCGCATGAGTCGCTCAACCAGTTCTTGTGCGAATGTCGCACGCAGCAGATCCATTGCGTGCGCATCGTGCACGGTAAGGGCCTGCGGTCGCCGCAGGGCCGCAGCGTGCTCAAGGCCGCAGTCAATCGATGGCTCGCGCGTTGCGACCAAGTGCTGGCGTTCTGTTCGGCACCGTCATCCGATGGCGGAACCGGCGCGCTTTATGTGCTGCTGCGTCGTTCAGGTTCCTGAGCGCGTACGCTCTGGGCTTGGGCTTCCAGCGATTCCCAGCGTTCATAGGCCTCAACAAGGGCAGCTTCCAGCTCCTGCAGCGTGTGCTGGTCGGCGGCGATATCCGCCGCATCGCGGCGGTAGAAATCCGGATCGGCCATGCGCGAGCCCAGGCGCTCCAGATCTGCTTCGAGGCGTTCGATGCGTTCGGGGAGCGCGAGGCGCTCCCGCTCATCCTTGTAGCTGAGTTTGCGCTTGCTGCTGGGCGGCGATGGCGGCACGGGCTTGGGCGCGGCGGGTGACGCCGCGGAAGGCTGGGTCGCGCTTGCGCGCGCTTCGCTCTGCCGTAGAGCGTCGCTGTAACCGCCAATGTACTCGCTTACCTGTCCAGCGCCTTCGAAAACGATGCAACTGCTGGCCACGCGATCCAGAAACTCACGGTCGTGGCTCACGATCAGCAGTGTCCCGTCGAAGGCGACGAGCCGTTCTTCCAACAGTTCCAGGGTGTCGACATCGAGATCATTGGTCGGTTCGTCAAGCACCAGCAGGTTGGCGGGCCGGGCAAAAAGCTGAGCGATCAGCAAGCGGTTGCGTTCACCACCGGAGAGTTTGGCAATGGGGGCGCGGGACTGTTCGGGGGAGAACAGAAAATCCTGCAGATAGCCGATCACATGCCGCTCGCGCCCATTGATCGTCACCGTCTCCTTGCCGCCTCCGATGATATCGATCGGCCGTTCATCATCATTCAGTGCGGTCCGGAGCTGATCGAAATAGGCGACTTCCAGCCGCGTTCCATGGCGCACCTGTCCCTGATCCGGCGCGAGTTCGCCCAGCAGGATGCGCAGCAACGTGGTCTTGCCGCAGCCATTCGGTCCCACAATGCCGATCTTGTCGCCGCGCATGACGGTGGTCGAAAAGTCGGTGATCAGGTTGCGGGTCGGATCGAAGCGATGACCGATGCTGTCGACCTCCACGACCAGCCGCCCCGATGGCGTGGCCGCCTCGAGCTCGATCCGGGCCTGTCCCATGGCGTTGCGTCGTTGCGCACGTTCACGCCGCAGGGCTTCGAGTGCCCGAACCCGGCCTTCGTTGCGTGTGCGGCGCGCCTTGATGCCCTGTCGAATCCATTGCTCCTCTTGAGCCAGCCGCTTGTCGAACAGCGCGTTGTGTCGATCTTCAATGGCCAGAGCCGCCTCGCGCTCCTCGATGTAGTGATCGAGATCCCCAGGCCAGCGGGTGAGCTGGCCACGATCCAGGTGCAGGATGCCCCCGGCCAGGCGGCGAATGAAGCGGCGATCGTGGGACACAAAAATCAGACTGCCCTTGAAGCGTTGCAGCAGCAGATTCTCCAGCCATTCGATCTGGGCGGGATCGAGGTGGTTGGTGGGTTCGTCGAGCAACAGCAGATCCGGTTCATCGGCCAGTGCGCGGGCCAGCAGGGCGCGGCGCTTCATGCCACCCGATAGCGCGGCAAAGTCGGCTGCCGGATCGACACCCAGCTCCGAGAGCCAGCGCTCGGTGTGCCAGGGCGGCGTTGGCGGGGCGTCGGCGCCATGTGCAGCGGCGAACAGCGCCTCGATGACTGCGGCGACGGTTCCCGTCCACTCGGTGGGGACCTCCTGGGCCAGCAGGGTCGCGCGTGCGCCGCTCTGAAGCCGGCAGTGCCCGGCATCCGGCGTCAGCGTGCCGGCGATGAGCCGCAACAGAGACGACTTTCCGGCGCCGTTTCGCCCCAGTAGGGCGAGCCGTTCGCCGGGATTCACGGTGAGCGACGCCTGATTCAGCAGCATGGGGCCGCCCAGGCGCAGATCGACGTTGTGCAGAGATAGCAGCATGAGGGTCAGGGGGGTGCCTAAAGGGCTAGTTTAACCCGCCGCGGTGCTTGGGTAACCGTTACCCGCAGATGCCCTACAAGTGAGAAAAATAATCTTGTTGAATAGCGAATGAGAATCATTATAATCTACGGCACGTAACCATGATCCGCTTTGGGGGTGTGTAATGTCGATGGGGAAACGGGTTGAGGTGATCGACGATGCGCCATGGGGTCGTTCACAGGACTGGATCGACAGCGGGCTACTCAACGGCCGCAATGCAGCCGATTTCGCGAGCGCCGTCGGGCAGGTGACGCAGACTCTGTTGGGGCGGTTCGATCAGGTTCAGCAGCCGTTTTCGGGCGTTCTACCGGCCGAGCTGGCGACCGCGTTCGAAGCCGTCGGGCTCGACCAGCCTCTGGCGTCGTTCGAAGCGGCGCTCGATGAACTCGAAAAGCTGTATCTGCATGACGCGGTGTATTTCCATCATCCGCGCTACATGGCGCACCTGAACTGCCCCATCGCCTATCCGGCGGTGGCAGCGGAGCTCATCACTGCGGCGGTGAATTCGTCGGTCGATACCTGGGACCAGAGCGCGGGCGCGACACTGATCGAGCAGCACCTCATCGATTGGACGGCCCGGCGGATCGGTTTCGATGCCCGGGCAGACGGGGTTTTCACCAGCGGCGGGACGCAATCCAACCTGATGGCCCTGCTGCTGGCCCGGGACCACTACAGTCTGGTGCGGCTCGACGGGTACAGCATCCAGAAGCAGGGGCTCCCGGCCGAGGCCGCGCGCTTCCGCATCCTGGCCTCGCGAATCGCTCACTTCAGCCTGCAGAAAGCGGCTTCCGTTCTCGGTCTCGGGGCCGACGCCGTCGTTCCGGTGGACTGCGATGCCGACTACCGGATGTCACCGGTGGCGCTGACGAACGCCATCGATCAATGCCGACGAACCGGGCACACGCCGATCGCCGTGGTGGCGACGCTGGGCTCGACAGACTTCGGCAGCATCGATCCCATCGCGGAGCTGGCGCCGATCTGCCGGCAGGCGGGGCTGTGGCTCCATGCCGATGCGGCCTATGGTTGCGGTTTGCTGGTGTCTCCCAACTGTCGCGAACGACTGGCGGGCATCGAGCAGGCCGATTCGGTCACGGTGGATTTCCACAAGTCCTTTCTCCAGCCGGTGAGCTGCAGCGCGTTCATGGTCAAGGACCGCGATCATCTGTCCTGTCTGACCTATCACGCCGACTATCTCAACCCGCGCAGCCAAACCCAAGAGAAGACGCCGAATCTGGTGTGCAAGAGCCTTCAGACCACACGCCGTTTCGATGCCTTGAAGCTCTGGATGACCTTGCGGGTATTGGGGCCCGACAAGTTGGGGGAGGCGTTCGAGCAGGTCATGGCGCTGGCTCAGGCGGCGCACACCCTGCTGACACAGGATGCGGATTTCGAGGTCCTGCACCGGCCTGAGCTTAGCACGCTGGTGTTCCGCTACCGGCCCGCGGGCGTAACCGATCCGGCGCTGCTCGACGAGTTGAATGCCGCCATCCGCAAGGCCTTGATGCGGGATGGCCGGGCACTGGTTGCCGCCACCCGGGAGGCGGGTCGGTCGTATCTCAAGTTCACCCTGCTCAATCCGGCAACCACGCTGACCGACATTCGGGCAGTGCTGAGCGCATTGCGCACGCACGGTCAGGCGTTTCTGGATGCCTGTTCGCCTGCACTGCAGGGCGACGCCCGGATCTGTGGAGTCAACTGACATGAGCGCCGCGCAACGAATCCACGATTTCCTGGCGATCGGCGTCGGGCCGTTCAACCTCAGCCTGGCCTGCCTGACCTCGACCATCGCGGGACTGGACGGAATCTTCGTCGACCAGAATCCCGAATTTGATTGGCATCCCGGCGTGATGTTCGATGACGCGCACCTGCAAACGCCGTTTCTGTCGGATCTGGTGACCTTGGCCGATCCGACCCATCCACTGAGCTTTCTCAATTACATCAAGCGCCAGGGCCGGATCTATTCGTTCTACATCCGGGAGGACTTTTTCCTGCTGCGGCGCGAATACAACCGCTATTGCCGATGGGCGGCAGCGCAGCTGGGCAGCATCCGCTGGAATACGCGCGTCGAAGCGATCCGCTACGACGAGCCCGGCGGCTGCTACGAGGTGTCCACGCGCGATGTGCGCAGTGGTGCGCCGGTCACATACCGGGCGGCACGGCTGGTTCTCGGGACGGGTCCCGCGCCCTGGTGGCCGACGTGCTGTGAAGCCGAGATCCGAAAGGCTGCCCATGTGCATCACGCCGGCGACTACCTGAACCGGCACGAAGCGCTCAAGCGCTTGCGTCAGATCACCGTGGTGGGCAGCGGCCAAAGTGCGGCGGAGATCTTCGTCGATCTCTTGCAGGGCATCGAGCGCCACGACTACACGCTCAACTGGGTGACGCGCTCGCCGCGCTTCGTGCCGCTGGAATACACCAAGCTCACCCTGGAGATGACCTCGCCCGAATACGTGCGCTATTTCCATGCCCTGCCCACCCGGACGCGCGATACGCTGATCGCCAGCCAGACCAATCTTTATAAGGGCATCAACGGCTCGTTGATCAACGACATCCATGAGCTGCTCTACCAGAAGCGGCTGGTCATGGATGCGCGGGGCGAGGATCTGGGCCAGCGGGTTCGGCTGTTCACCAACAGTGAATTGCGCGGCCTGGTGCGGGTCGGCGGCGAGCTTCAGTTATCGCTGCACCACACCGAGCAGGGCTGTGACTATGTGCTGGGCACCGACGGCTTGATCCTGGCAACCGGCTATCGATACACCCCGCCGGCCTTCCTGGCCGGGATTGCCGGACGGATCCGCTTCGACACGGCTGGTCGCTTCGCCGTTGCGCAGAACTACACCATCGACCGTGCCGGCGAGGAGATCTTCGTCCAGAACGCCGAGCTGCATACGCATGGCTTCGTCACGCCGGATCTGGGCATGGCCTGCTATCGCAATTCGCACATCATCAGGGCGATGACCGGGGTGGAACATTATCCCATCGAAGAACGCATCGCCTTCCAGGAGTTCGGCGTGCCGGGCGATCTGGCGACCCCTTCGCGTGCGCTCGATCGGGTGGCCTCATGACGCTCAAACACGGTCTGATCCTGCTGACGCTGGTGTCCGTAGTGGCCGACACCATGCTGCTGCCGTTCTATCCGCAGTTCTTCGCCCGGGAATTCGGCAACACCAGCCCGGAGCATGTTGGATTCTACATCGCCGCCTGCTGCTTCACGGTGATGGTGGCGCTGCCGTTTTGGGCCAAGCTGGCGCGACGCATCAACGAGTTCCATATCTGGGTGGTGACGCAGATTGCTGCGGGAAGTCTCGGGATTGCCGCGTATTTCACCGAATCGCTGCTGCACTTCTGGGTCATCACCCAGACCATGCTCGTGTTCAAGGCCAGCTACCTGCTGATCTATCCAATGGTGATGCGGCTGGAGGAAAAGGACCGGCATTTGGGTGTGGCCGGAATGTTCTCGGTACTGATGCACTTCGGTGCCATCGGCGGCGCGCTACTCGGTGGGGCCATGCTGGAGTTTGCCGAGCCGCGCGTCATCTATCTCATCATGGCCGCAACTGACGCGCTGCAGGTCGTCGTGTGCAGCCTGATCATCCGCGCGCGCGCCATCGCCTGGCGGCAAGCGCCTCTCGACACGCCGGTGGAGGTAGAGCCGGTCGCAACGACGGGCAATCCGCTGATCATCCAGCTGGGCGTGATCAGTCTGTTGTTCTATCTCAGCGCGTTCATGATGCGGCCGTTCTTTTCCCGCTACTGGGAATCGGTCGCCCTGGGCGGCAGCGAACTCGTGGCCGGGATTATCTACGCCATTCCGGCCTGGGTGGCCTTGGTGGGTTTGTGGCTGAACAGCCGCTCCAAACGTGAGCGGAGCAGCTTTTCGATCGTACTCCAGGCGCTGGTCGTCGCCATGATCGGTGCAGCCATTCAGAGCGTGCCGCATCCGGTGGCCATTGTCCTGGGTCGCGTCATTTTCGGCTGGGCGCTGTTCCAGGGCACTGTGCGGCTTGAAGTGCTGGTGTTCGAGCTGAGCAGTCGCCATCACTACGCCATTGATTTCAGCAAGATCCACATCTTCCAGAATGTCGGGGTGCTCATGGCATCGTTTGCGGTTGGATCAGTGGTGTCTGGGTACAGTCTGCAGATGCCGTTCTTCGTCGCCCTGGCTGGATTCACGCTGACCGCTGCTGTTTTCCTTGTGCTGTTCGGGAGTCGCCTGTGGCCATCACTCGCACGCATGCCCTCGGCCTGAATGCCCCGGGGTTGTTCTGCCGCACCGATCCGCTCGGTGAATTTTCCCTACGCCCTCTGGTGCCGGAGCAGGATGCCTGGCAAGTCCAGCGCTGGACCAGTGCGCCTTATGCGCGCTACTGGGGCATGCCGGAGTCTTCGGTGTCGGATGTTGCGGCGTTCTACGCTGAGCTGAAGGCCAAGTCGGGTTGTGCCGCCTACATTGGCCTGTTCAACGACGCGCCGGCCTTTTTGGTGGAACGCTATGATCCGGCCACCGATCCGGTGGGCGGTTGCTACAGCGTCCGGCCGGGCGATGTGGGCATGCATCTGCTCATCGCGCCGGCCGATCAGCCGCTGCACGGGTTCAGTCTGGCCGTGATGCGCACGGTCATGGCCTATCTGTTCAGCTTGCCTGGGACGCGTCGCGTGGTGGTCGAGCCGGACTGGCGGAATCACAAGATTCATGCCTTGAACCGGCGCGTTGGATTCATTCATCGGCAGGTGGTGCAGATGGGCGAGAAAACCGCCTATCTGGCGTTTTGCACGCGAGACCAGTTCGAGGCGGCTTGCCGGTGGCGCACGGCGCTGGCCAACCAGGATACCCCCGTGGCGACTGCTGACGCGGTCCAGATGATTGACAGCATGCACTGGCAGACGGCCAATCGCGCGTTGGTGCGCAAAGCGCTGGCGGAGTTTTCCCACGAGCGCATCGTCCGGCCGCTGCAGACCGGTTGGCAGGGCGAATGGGGACGCTACGAGCTGACCAGCCCGGATGGCGCAGTCCGGTACACCTTCAAGGCCCGACGGCTGCCACTCGATCACTGGGACATCGATCCGGCCTCCATCCAGCGACGCGTCCACGGCGAGCCTGGGGTGCTGGACGCCGCCGAGTTCATCGTGGAGTTCGCCGAGACGCTCGGGATCAAGCCGCAGAACCTGCCGGTATACGTCGAGGAAATCGCGGCCACGGCCGCCGCCCGGGCGCGGAAATACCAGGCGTGCCCATGGTCGGCGGAGGAGCTGGCCGGGGCAGACCTGCAGACCATCGAGACGGCCATGACCGAGGGGCATCCGGCATTCATCGCCAACAGTGGCCGGATCGGCTTCGATGCCCGCGACATGCAGCGCTATGCGCCGGAGGCCGCAGCGCCGATGCAGCTCGTCTGGTTGGCTGCGCATCGGAGCCGCGCGCGGTTCACCGGCAGCCGGGATCTGGATTACCAGCAGCTGATGGGCGAGGAGCTGGATCTGACGACGCGGCGGCGTTTCGAGCAGCAGCTCACCGATCAGGGGCGGGCGCCGGAAGACTATCTCTGGATTCCCGTCCACCCCTGGCAATGGGTCAACAAGCTTTCGCACCTGTATGCGGGGGAACTGGCTACCGGCGATCTGGTGTATCTGGGTCCCGGGGATGATGCCTATCTGGCTCAGCAGTCCATCCGGACCCTGTTCAACATCAGCAACCCCGGCAAACGCTACGTCAAGATGGCGCTGTCGGTATTGAACATGGGGTTCACGCGCGGGCTGTCGGCTGACTACATGCAGACCAATCCGGCCGTCAACGACTGGGTGGCAAAACTGGTGGCGGAGGATGCCGAGTTGCAGCGGCAGGGATTCAGCGTATTGCGGGAGGTTGCGGGCATCGGCTACCGCCATCCGACCTACGCTGCGGCGTCGCTGCGCCGCGGTCATCTGAACAAGACACTGGCCGCCTTGTGGCGAGAGAGCCCGGTGTCCCGGCTCGGCGCCAACCAACGCCTGATGACCATGGCCGCCCTGCTGCACATCGATGCGCGCGGCGATGCTCTGTTGCCGGCATTGATCCAGCGTTCGGGGCAATCAGTGGATGCGTGGCTCAGCCGCTATTTTCGGGCCTACCTCGTGCCAGTCATGCACTGTTACTTCCGCTATGGGCTGGCGTTCATGCCCCATGGCGAGAACGTCATCCTGGTGATCGAAGACGATGTGCCGGTTGGGGCGATCATGAAAGACATCGGCGAGGAAGTTGCCGTGCTCAATGGGCACACTCCGGTTCCGGGAAAAATCGCCCGGATCGCGGTCAAGATGCCCGAGGACAAGGAAACCCTGTCCATTTTCACTGATGTGTTCGACTGCTTTTTCCGATACCTGAGTGCCATTCTGCTCGATCAGGCAGGCTATTCCCCGGCCCGCTTCTGGGCTCGGGTGGCGGATTGTGTGATCGATTACCAGCAGGCGCATCCGGAGCTCGCCGGGCGGTTTGCCGAACGGGACCTGTTCGTCGAGCGCTTCGATCTGTCCTGTCTGAACCGGCTTCAACTGCGGAACAACCAGCAGCTGATCGATCTGGCTGATCCTTTCGAAGGACTGTCCTTTGCCGGACAGCTGGACAACCCTCTTGCGGCTCACCGCCCAACCCCTTGGAGCACATCATGACGGTTCGTGCCGATCCGCTGGTCCACACGGACGTGGTGCCGGATACTGCGCCACCCGCCGCTAGCCAGCGGGTGTTTTCCATTGATCTGGCGCGCGGCGCTGCGGTTTTTTTCATGATCGCCGTGCACACCCTGTGGATGTTCGGAAGCCGTGAGGCGCAGGCGGATTCGAGCTTCGGGCATTGGGTGCACGTCGCCGGGCAAGGGGCTTGCGCCTTTCTGATCACCATGGGGTTCTCGTTCATGGTGGTGCGCGATCAGCGTCTCGGCAGCGCGCTGCGCCGCGGCGCCGTCATTCTGCTGGTGGCCTACGGCCTGAATGTGTTGAAGTTCATCGTGCCCATTTATGTTTTCGGCACCATGCCCGAGGCATTCATCGCGGCCTACGGCTGGCACTCGCCGTTGACGCTGACCCAGGCCCTTTATCTGATCGGCACGGGCGATATCCTGGCCATGGCGGGAATCTCGTTCTTCCTGATCGGCCTGGTTCGGCACTTCGTGACCCACAAATATGGCGTCCTGGCGCTCGCTTTCGGGGCCGTCGGATTTTCGGCGCTGGTCCGCGGAACACGTATCGGGTATCCGCCGGTGGATGCCGTCCTGGATCTGTTGTGGGGAACCGAGTGGAACGTGTATTTCCCGGTGTTTCCCTGGATTGCCAACATTCTGGTGGGGATGTTTTTGGGCATGGTCTATCGGGAGCACGGGCGAGACGAGCTGGCGTTGCTGCGCGCGGCTGGCGCACTTGGGCTGATCCTGTTGATCGGGGGTGGCCTGGTGACGATGACCGACTGGGATTATCACTTCAATGACTTTTTCCACACCGGGCCGGGTGGGGCGGTGTACCTGATCGGTGCCGGGCTGTGCGTGTTCTACCTCGGCGCTCGGTTTCTCGCCGTGCCTTTGCGCCATCAGCGCGGGTTTCGTGCTGCCCTGACTTATCTGAGTCGGCATGTCACGACGCTTTATGTGGTGCAGTGGACCCTGATCTGTTGGGCCATGGGCCTGATCGGATATCAGACTTTGGGGGTTTGGCAGGTCGCCGGAATGATGCCCGTCATGATCGCCGCCACCCTGCTGATCGAATACGCCGTGCGCCGCGCCGCTGGGTTGATGCGCGGCGGATGGGCGATTGGGGACGTTCCGGCCGTGCCTGACGGCGTGCCACGGGGCCGCGGCCAGCCCGACTGACCGATTCCGGGCCGGTCCTGCGCCGCGGCTGAAGCCGGATGGAACACCGGTGGCTGGGGTTGGCCTGTAGGGGAGGAGGTGAGTGTGGTTTCATTGCTCTTAATTTATATAATGATTCTAGTTATCATTTGCGTCAGCATTAAATAGAAGGAAGCTCAACGCCATGTCGTCCATCTCATCGATGCCGCTTTCCCTCACCCTGGTCTCCGTGGGCGTGATGTCGGGTGTGGCAAATCCCGTCGCGGCGCAATCTGCGAATGAGGACACGGCGCTGGTGCCGGTGATCGTACAGGGGGACCTGTCTCGCAGCACCGCCACCAAGTCAGCGCTGGAGCCGTCGGAAACGCCGGGAAGCGTGGATGTGGTCGATCGCGAGGCGATCGAAACGCGCGGAGGTGATTCGATCAGCGAGGCCTTGCGCTACACGCCGGGGGTTACGCCGGAGTTGCGCGGTGGGGCGGTGACGCGGCTGGATCAATACAGCATTCGCGGTTTCCAGGAAGCCAAGACGGCCTATGACGGCTTGCTGCTGCTGAACAACGGCTGGAACCTGGTGCCGCAGATCGATCCGTGGGCCGTGGAGGCAATCGAGGTCTTCAAGGGGCCGACGTCGGTGCTCTACGGCAACCAGCCGCCGGGTGGGCTGGTCAATCTGATTGCCAAGCAGCCGGACACGGCCCGCTACAACGACCTGCGAGTCGAATTCGGAACCCGTGAATTGCTCGAGGCCAAGGGTGAGTTCACCGGCACCATCGGTGATCCATCCGTGTCTTACAACGTGGTGGCGCTGGGACGCCAGCGCGACGGGCAGGCGGTGACCTCCGAGGAGGAACGCTATCTGTTCGTGCCGTCCGTGAACTGGCAGGTGACGGATGCCACGCTGTTGAACTTCAACCTCTATCTGCAGCAGGACCCGTCGGCGGGAATCTACAACGCCATTCCCGCCCGTGGCACCGTCTACGACAATCCCAACGGGCGACTGGATCCGGACTTCTACGCAGGCGATGCCAACTACAACACCTTCGACCGCGACGTTCTGATGCCAGGCTACAAGATCAGCCACCAGTTCAACGATCGCTGGAACTTCCTGCAGAACGCGCGCTACTTCGATGGCAGCGTGTATCAGGAAAACACCTACAACACCGGCCTGGCGGCCGACAATCGCACACTGGGGCGGCGTGCCTACCTCACCGATGAGGAAAGCGAGGGCATCACCATCGACAACCAACTTTCCGGCCGGATTGATTGGGGACGTGTCCAGCACAATCTGCTGGTGGGTGTTGATTATCTGAAGCTCGATTCCAGCATCCTGTACAAGGATGCGGCGACGGTTCCCATCGATCTGTTCAACCCGAACAACCGCGCGATCGATCCGCAGGCGCTGGCATTCAACTCCCGTTTCGCCTTTGGTGCGGATTTCGATCTGTCGTATGAGCAGACCGGGGTCTACCTCCAGGACCAGGTTCGGGCCGGTCGGTGGGTCTTCCTCGGCGGTGGCCGCTACGACCGCTACGAATCGAGCGAATCCGGCGACAAGTATGGGTCCTCCGTGGATGATGACTTTGATCAGGACGATTTCACCGGGCGCGTCGGTGCGCTGTATCAGTTCGACAATGGCTGGGCGCCCTACGTCAGCTATTCGGAAAGCTTTGAGCCGCTGGCCGGCAGCAATCGCCGGGGCGAGCGCTTCGACCCGGCCGAAGCAGCCCAGTGGGAAACCGGCCTCAAGTTTACCTCCGGCGACGGTCGTCACAGTGCGACGCTGGCCGGCTTTACCATCACCAAGGAAAACGACATCACCCGCGATCCCGATGGTGGTCCCAACGATCTCATCCAGGCCGGGGAGACGCGCTCTCAGGGGGTTGAGTTGAATCTCACCAGCCGGCCGTTGGCCAATCTCGCGGTCGCATTCAGCGCCACCGTGCTCGACGCGGAAATCACCAAGGACAACAATGGCCTGGAAGGCAAGACACCGGTCTGGGTCGCCGAGGAGATGGCTGCGCTGTGGGTGGCCTACCGGTTCACGCAGGGCGCAGTGGCCGGTGCCGAACTCGGCGCTGGCGTGCGTTATCTGGGCGAGACCCAGCTCGATGCCCTCAATACCGATACCGTGCCATCGCACACCCTAGTGGACATGAATCTGCTGTATGACCTCGGCCAGGTGTCGAGCAGTCTGGAGGGCTTCACGGCGTCTCTTACCGCGACCAATCTGTTCGACGAGCGCTATTACAGCTGCTATGACGCCAACAATTGCTGGTTCGGCGAGGAGCGCACGGTCACGGCAGGTTTGCGCTACAGCTTCTGAGGGGCTTTATAAGTGAACAGCAATGGGCGTACCGCTGTGGCAGGCCCGGGTGATCACCCATGGCGGTGATCATCCTCTCGCTGCAGCTCTTGGCGGTGGCGGCGCTGTTTTTCTCCTGGAAACAGCGCCGCCCGGTCGCGGCGGGGGTGGCGTTGATCGCCACCCTTGCAGCGCTGATCTTATGGGTCAGTCGGGATGGCCCCGAGTACGCGGCCGTCTACTGGCTGGTTTCCTGGACCGTTTTGGCTTGGGTGGCGGTATTTCTGAACCGCGAGTTCAGGCATGCGCCCGTCGAGCCGAAGGCCCGGCAGCGTGCACCCCGTGCGGGCTTGGCGCAGGCCGGGCGAGCGATCGGGCCGTTCGTGCTGGCCGGTCCCTTGGCTGGGCTGGCGGCATTGCTGGTCGGGGTGGCAGGGGCTGCGGGTCTTCCCGGTGATCCTGCCGACCGGCTGGTGGTGGCGATGCTGCTGTTTCTCGTGATTTGGCCAACGTTGACCTTCTGGGCTTTGGCTGCCCCCAATAGGGTGCGGCCGCTGATGACCATGGTCGGCTTGGCCGGCGCCAGCGGTCTGGTGCTGCACATGGCGGTGCCCGGATGAAGGCGATTCGTGCGGCCGCCACCGTGCGGCAATCCCTGCAGGCGCATTCTGCGCTGGGCCTGGCGCTGGGCGCGTTGCTGTATGTGGTGTGCCTGACCGGCACGCTGACCGTGTTCTTCAGCGATTTCGAACGCTGGGAGCAACCGCACATCGACGAGCGCCTCGCGTACTCGCCGGCCCAGCTCCATCAGGCCGTCGCGGCCGCTCTTGCGCAACAGGCCACGCCGCCCGACACGCTCTACCTCATCCTGCCAACGGCCACCGCGCCGCGACTGCATGTCCATATCAGCGGTCTGGAGGACGAGTGGTTCGTGACAGCTGATGGCGCATTGGGCGAGCGGCTTGCGGCGCCCTGGAGCAGTCTGGTTCAGGCCCTGCACGTCCGGTTGCATCTGGCCGAGACCTGGGGACTGATCCTGGTCGGCATAACCGGCATCATGCTGGGCGCCCTGCTGCTGTCCGGCGTTCTGGCCCATCCCAATCTCGTCCGCGACGCCTTTCGCTGGCGTAGTGGCGCTTCCGGGCGGCTTTTCCAGGTGGATCTGCACAATCGCATCGGTGTGTGGGGCCTGCCTTTCGCGCTCATGATCGCCTTGACCGGCGCCTTCATGGGGCTGGCCGGCGTGTTTTTCAGCAGCTATGCCGCCGTGTTCCACCAGAATGACCGCGAAGCGGTCTACGATCTCGTTTACGGCGCGGACATCGAGCCTGCGCAAGATGCTGCGGCGCCCTTGGATCTCGGGCGGGCGCTGCAGGCGCTGCGCGCGCGCGAACCTGCGGCCGAGCCGATCTACATCGCGCTGCAAAACCCGGGGACACCGCGCGCCCTCGTGGAGATCGCAGCCACCTTGCCGGGCAGACTGGTCTATTCGGAAATCTATCGATTCACGCGGGATGGCCGCTTCATCGACGATCAGGCACTGGCTAGCGGACCGGTCGGGCGGCAACTGGCCTATTCGGTGTACCGGCTGCATTTCGGCCAGTTCGGCGGCTGGCTGACACCGTGGTTGTATGGCCTGCTGGGTCTGGGACTGACGGTGCTGTGCGTGACCGGGGTCAATCTGTGGATCACCAAACGGGCGCACGAGAGCTGGATGCATCGGGGGTGGATCGCCTGGGTGTGGGGCTGGCCGTTGGCGCTCGCCGGGGCGGCGTGGACAGCGCTGCTGGGCGTGGGGCCGTGGTGGGGACTCATGGCCGCCCTGGCCTTTGCGTTGTCAGCGAGTGGGCTGGGGCCGGATGCCGTTGCGCTCCGGCGTCGCCTGATCGGTAGTCTGGCCGTCGCCTTGTTCGCCGTTCTGGCCACGCATCTGGCAACTTTCGGCTACCGGCCCGGCAACCCGGCCACCGGGGCGGTCAATGGTGCGATTGCCCTCGGCGCGATCCTCGCGTTCATGGCCTGGCGCCGGCAACAGCGCCACGCGGCCACACCGCAGCCGAGACCTGCCGGACACGGTCGAGCGGCACGGTGAACAGCGTCCCGTCGCGTCAGTTCAATGATCGCTTGGCGAGGACGTCGCCCCAGCTTTGCAGCGGGCCCAGCGGATTGCGGACCTGATCCCGTTCGCTGATGCGGGGTTGACCGCCCATCAAGGTGTAGACGACCTGATCGTCCACGAAAAGAACCAAGGCATTGAATGTCCAGCCGGTGGAGTCGGTGATGCGAACGAAGTTGAAGGCATCGAGCCAGAAATTGCCGACCCGGCGGCGTTTGACCTGATGCACCGAGACGGAATAGCCCGTGCAGCGCTTGCCGGCAGCGAAGCAGTCCGACAGGCCCCGATCGAGTGACTCGGGTGTCAGTGCGCTGCCCAAAGCGAATCGCTGGGAAACGTCCGCAAAGCTGAGCAGGGTGATGGCGGGATTCTTTCCCGGTTCCAGACCTTTGGCGGCGAGTTCGGCGCGCTCGGTGTCATACGGCACGATGCGTTCAATGGCGTCATGGGCCTGCCCGAAATCGGCCCAGGAATCACGCACCTCACTCGAGGTGCGCGGCAGCAATCCCTGACATCCGGTCAGCACCACGCTGATCGATGCCACGCTTCCGCATGTCAAGCCAATGCGCACCAGGCGCCACGCTGACCATCGGCGGCGATCGGGGAGTTTCGCGTGTTTCACGGGTTGACCGACCTTTCAGGAGCGGCACGGCGGCGCGGGCTGTCATGAAACAGTAATCAAACTGAGCGGATTCGGCCACCACGCGGGCTGTGGATGTCCGCAGACCGGATCCCGTCGGGTGCAGGCGAATCCGGTCACACCGCTCTCCGTTCGACGCTATGGTGCGAGGTCAGGATAGAACCGCTCCGCCGGGTAGCTGGCCTTGGCGAGCCGGGCCCGGCAGAAGGCG
This sequence comes from Candidatus Macondimonas diazotrophica, assembly GCF_004684205.1. Lineage (NCBI taxonomy): Bacteria > Pseudomonadati > Pseudomonadota > Gammaproteobacteria > Chromatiales > Ectothiorhodospiraceae > Candidatus Macondimonas > Candidatus Macondimonas diazotrophica. The sequence goes on along the minus strand of NZ_SRIO01000015.1, from coordinate 6,495 downwards.
AGAATGCGTTCGCGTTCGGCTTGCCCGGCGTCCTTGTGCCGGTCGAGCGCGCCCGATTGCATGTAGCGGATGTTTTCGGGGGTCGACACGCTGAACAGATTGGGTGCGAACATCTCGAATTCCTCCTCGTGCTCGCGCATGTAGTCGAAACCGGCCTTGTGCACGATCGTGGCGACCTGGGCGTCGGTCAGCGGGACCGCGAGGAAGGCAGCCACCTGGCGGATTCCGCCTTCCAGATCGCGTTTCAGATCCTCGTAATGCACGAAGAGCACGTTGGCATGCTGCTGGCTGCGCTGCCACCAGCTCTCGACGTTGTCCGGCCAGGACATCCACCACATGTCGTCGCTGCAGAACCAGTCGAGCATGTCTGCGCGCGTTGGTGTCAGCGGCCCCATGCCCTTATAGATGAAATCCACGCAGCTGGCGAAACAGCTGACCGGATGGCGCGTGACGTAGATGTATTTGGCCAGATCGCTGTGCGGAATGAGCTGGGCCGGCATATGGGTCTTGATGATGCGGTTGCGGCGCGGGCCGACGAGCGGAGCGCGCGCCATCGGCACGCTGGAGGTCGGGCTGGTCTCGATCCAGGGACTCACCGCGTACATGTGGCGATAGCCGGCGTCGGACAGATCGCCCGCGCCGCCGTGCAGGATTTCAAAGACGATCTGCTGCATCCAGGTGGTGCCGCATTTCATCTGGGTGGCGATGAAGATGTCAGCCGCCTCCGGCTGGTAATGCAGCGTGCCCGCGTAGGATTTCTTGCTGCTCATCATCAAAGGTCCCGTAACCCGGCCGTAGCGCATGAGCGGCACTTTGGTCGGGCGCTTGAGGCGCGCGATCGCCTCGAAGATCGGTCGAACGTAGCGGGCGTGCCATTTGAGGCGCTGGACGAACCGGCGCCGCTCGGCGAGCGGGCGCGCAAAGTAACGATCCCCGCGTCGCTGGATCTCGACCCAGACCATTAGCCCGATGAGATACAGCAAGCCGCCCGCGATCAGGATGGCGAGCCCATGCAGCAGCGATTTCATGATCAATCCTTCCTTGGGTCACGGTTCGCTCCCGGAATCCTTTCCGGAATTCTTCTTTTCGGCCGCAAATGCTGGATCGCCCGGGCGGTCCAGCGCGATGTGTTCCCAGCGGCCTGGCCGTTTGGGGGGCGCATCACCGACAGCGCACGGCCCGGGGGCAATGATCGCACCCCCGTGCCGCGTGGCCAAGTGACGTCGTTTCGAGTCGCCCCTCGTGCGGACCCGCGAGCCCGCGAGCGTTTTAGTCGATGCGCTCAGCGCGGGTCCGGCCGCGCCTGCCAGGCTGCGTGGACCCGGATTCGCGCCGAAACCCGCTCAGGAATTGGTACGCGCTCCATCCCAAAGCAGCGACTCGCAGCACCGGATGGCGCCGGATCAAGCGCGGAACGATCAAGCCGACGGCGCCTACCACGAGCGGATAGAACTTCGACGAGGACGACGCGACGGCCCGTTCGGCGCCGGGGCGTTGATCGCCGCTCAGCAGGGTTCGCGGGTCCAGCCGGGAACGCAACCGATCGGCCTGGCTGCGCAGGCGGCCGCGCTGGCGTTCCGCCCGGCGCAGCAGCCGGGCTTTGTCGGATGCTCGAGTCTGTGTGGACGATGGGCGCTTGTTATTCATCTTTCAGGTTCTCCAGATCTTCCCGCAATACTTCGAGCGTCGCGGGAAGAAACCGGCGACCGCCCTTGATCCCAAAATACAGGCCGGTGAGGCAGATCAGCAGCGCCAGGCCAAACGCCCCCGCCAGCGACCACGCCGCGGTTTCCCGGCAGCTGTCCCAGCATTCCACCAGAATGGCGATCACCAGAGTCTGGATTGCAAAGAACCCACTGAGCGATGCGCCGATGGAAAACACCAGGACCCGAGCCCAGTGGCCGCGCCATTCGGTCATTTCCAGCCGCGCCAAATCGATTCGGGTCCCGGCGGTCTCGGCCAGAAGCGCGACGAGACGGCGGACCTGAACGCCGAGTGTGGGAGTGGCCATCGTTGGGATCCTTGGGTGGTCTTGCCGCTCAGGAGCGATCTTTCAGGCTCGTGATCGCGAGGATCACCAAGGCCGCCAGCCCAACGGCCTGCCATGGATGGCGCCGAACATAGCGACCGGTCTGTTCACTGGCCCGATTGAATTCCTGCTGGGCGTTGTCGCGCAAATCGTCCCAGCGGAGCTGATCCGTGCGCTTGCGAATGCTGTCGCGCAGGGATTGCAACCGCTCCATGGTGATCGCTTCAAAGTCATCGAGCAGGTCATCGAGCGCATCCAGATTCAGTTCCTGGCTGGCCTTGCGCGCTTTGGCACGGGCTTGGTCGGTCATCGATTTGCGTTGTCCGAACATGAGGTACCTCCCGCAGTGGGTATTCGCTGTTCCAGCGAGTCAAATGGCGTGATTCGTTCAAATGGACCGACTGAAGTCCTTGAAGTTCCGCGGAACTGCGGCTGGAAACGCCGGAAAAGTTCGAAAAAGAGAGACTTTTCGGGTCAAGGGGCTGGATTGGGGTGTTCTCGATGAATGGCTTCGATTTCGGCGATGAGCGCATCGGGCAATCGAATCTCGCTCGCCGCAAGATTGCTGGCAAGTTGAGCGGTCGTGGTTGCGCCGATCAGGGCAGAGCTCACGAACGGCCGGGACAGCACATAGGCTAGCGCCATTTGCGCCGGTTCCAGTCCGTGGGATCGCGCCAGCTCGACATACGCGGCGGTAGCGGCTTCAGCCTGGGGGTTGGTGTAGCGCTGGAAGCGTTCGAAGCGGGTGAGGCGGCCGGCGGGCGGGCGCGCCCCATCCAGGTACTTTCCACTCAACACGCCGAAGGCCAGCGGCGAATAGGCCAGAAGCGGCACATCCTCGCGATGGGCGATTTCGGCAAGGCCGACCTCGAAGGTGCGGTTGAGCAGGTTGTAAGGGTTCTGGATGCTGGCCATGCGCGTCAGGCCGAGCCGCTCCGAAATTTCCAGAAACCGCATCAGTCCCCAGGGCGTTTCGTTCGACACGCCGATCTGCCGGATCTTGCCGGCGCGAACCAGGTCGTCGAGTGTAGACAAGGTTTCCAACAGTGGCGTGGTGGCCGCTTCGCTTTCCGAACGCTCATAGCCCAGCTGACCGAAGAAGTTGGTTTCCCGGTCCGGCCAGTGCAACTGATAGAGATCGATGTAGTCGGTTTGCAACCGGCCGAGGCTGGCATCGAGCGCAGCGGTAATCTGGCCGCGCGTCAGGCGGGTTTGTCCATCACGAATCCAGGGCAACCAATCCGCGCGGCCTGACACTTTCGTGGCGATGATCAGGTCATCGCGTCGCGACCGGTTGCGGGCCAGCCAATTGCCGAGGATGGTTTCGGTGCGGCCCTGGGTCTCGGCACGCGGCGGGACCGGATACATCTCGGCCGCGTCAATGAGGTTGACGCCGGCATCGAGCGCCTGCGCGATCTGGGCATGGGCTTCGACTTCGCTGTTTTGCTCCCCCCAGGTCATGGTGCCCAGCCCGATGAGGCTGGTGGTGAGGGGCGTGCGACCGAGGGGGCGGTAGTCCATGCAGACCTCCGGATGGCTCAGCGTGTTTCGGGCGGCGAAATCTTTTTGCGGCTGCGGCGCCGGGCGTTGTCGCGAGTGCGCATGATTTGCTCCAGGATCGGCATCAGGATGATTTCCATCGCCATGCCCATCTTTCCCCCAGGCACGACGATGGTGTTGCGCCGCGACATGAAGGAGCCTTGAACCATGGCCAGCATTTCCGGGAAATGCACCGGCCACTTGCGCGGATTCTTGAAACGGATCACCACGAAACTTTCATCCTGAGTCGGAATGTCGCGGGCGATGAAGGGGTTGGAGGTATCGACGGTGGGCACGCGCTGGAAGTTGATGTCGGTCTGGGAGAACTGCGGGACCATGTAGTGCACGTAGTCGTGCATGCGACGGAGGATCGTTTCCTTGACACGCTCGGGGCTGTAGCCGCGTTCGTTGGTGTCGCGATGGATCTTCTGGATCCACTCCAGATTGATGGTGGGAACCAGGCCGATCAACAGATCGACATGCTGGGCGACATTGACCCGGTCGGTCACCAGACCACCGTGCAAGCCTTCATAGAGCAGCAGGTCGGTGTCCGTCGGCAGGGGCGTCCACGGGGTGAACGTGCCGGCTTTTTGTCCGAAAGCGCAGGCTTCTGCGTCGGTATGCAGGTAGCGGCGCGATTCGCCATGACCGCTGGCGCCGTAGCTGCGGAACAATTCTTCGAGTTTGTCGAACAGGTTGGCCGAGGGGCCGAAATGGCTGAAACGCTCGCCGCGCACGCTGGCTCGATGCAGCTGCTGGGCCATGGTTTCCCGGTCGTAGGCGTGGAAACTGTCGCCCTCGACGATGGCCGCGCGCAGGTTCATGCGCGTGAACATGTGCTCGAAAGCGAGCCGGGCGGTGCTGGTGCCGGCTCCGGAAGAACCCGTGACGGCAATGACCGGGTGTAGCTTCGACATGGCTTAACCCTCCGCACTTCTCGGGACGTCCGCCGCGTTCTCATCCGACGCGCGGGTGCAGCATAGGTCCCACACACCATGACCCAAGCGCTGGCCGCGCTGTTCGAAACGGGTCAGCGGCCGCTCGGGCGGGCGGGGAATGAACGCTTCTTGGCTGGCACTGTTCAGTTCCGGTCGGTTGCCCAGAACTTCGGCCATCTGGTACGCATACTCCTCCCAGTCGGTGGCCAAGTGCAAGACCCCGCCGGGTTTGAGGTGGCGGCTGAGCAGCGCGATGAAGTCCGGCTGGATGAGGCGGCGCTTGTGATGGCGTTTCTTGGGCCAGGGATCGGGGAAGAACACATGGATCCGGTCCAACTGGCTCGGGCGCAGGCGATTCGACAAAAACGGCACGGCGTCTTCGGCGTGCACGCGCACATGGGCGAGGCCTTCCTTGTCCACGGCATTGAGCAATCGCCCCACGCCGGGCTGATGGACCTCGATGCCCAGCGCGTTCCAGTCCGGGTGCGTTCGTGCGAACTCGACCAGCGCTTCGCCGGTTCCGAAGCCGATCTCCAGCAGTGTCGGCGCCACCCGGCCGAACAGCTCGGGCAGATCTACCGTTTCGGGTTGCGCCGGGACGGCGTAGCAATCCATCAGCGTCGTGAAGGCGCGCTCCTGGGCGGGGGTCATGCGACCCTGGCGGCGCACGAAGCTACGCACTGGACGAAGGGTGGACGGCATCACGATCGATCCTCAGGGCCGGGTGAAGAACAGCCCATCGACGGGCGAAGAGGCGCTGGCGAAACGCTTGCGTGCAATGCGCCCGGCGAGGAAGGCTTCGCGCCCGGCTTCGACGGCCAGCGCCATGGCGCGCGCCATGCGCACGGGCTCGCGCGCGCCGGCAATGGCCGTGTTCATGAGCACGCCGTCGCAGCCGAGTTCCATCGCGAAGGCGGCATCGGACGCCGTCCCGACGCCGGCATCGACCAGCACCGGCACCTTGGCCTGCTCGACGATGGTCAGGATGTTCCAGGGATTGACGATGCCCATTCCCGAGCCGATTAGCGAGCCCAACGGCATGATGGCGATGCAACCCATGGCTTCCAGTTCGCGCGCCACGATGGGGTCGTCACTCGTGTAGACCATCACCTCGAAGCCGTCCCGGATCAGGATCTCGGCGGCTTTCAGCGTCGCCCGCACGTCGGGATAGAGCGTTCTCTCGTCCCCCAGGACCTCCAGCTTCACCAACCGATAGTCGCCCAGCAGTTCGCGCGCCAGCCGGCAGGTGCGCACCGCGCTGTCGGCATCGAAGCAGCCCGCGGTGTTGGGCAGCAGGGTGTAACGCTCTGGCGGAATCGCATCGAGCAGATTGGGCGCCTTGGGGTCCTGACCGATGTTCACCCGACGCACGGCCAGCGTGACGATCTCGGCGCCGCTCGCGGCCACCGCCTGTTCGGTTTCAGCGAGATCGCGATACTTGCCGGTGCCCACCAGCAGTCGCGAGCCATAGGTGCGGCCGGCCAGGGTCAGCGGCCGGTCGGTAGGCGGATTGAGGTCGGTCGAGGTCATGGGAGCTTCTCCGTCGGTCATGTCGCGCCACCACCAATGGCATGCACCACCTCGAGCCGGTCCCCGGCCTGGAGGCGGATGTCGGGGTAGCGGCTGCGCGGGATGATCTCGCCGTTGTATTCCACGGCGATGCGCCGCTCGAGCAGACCCTCGCGGAGCAGCAGGTCGGCCAGGGTAAGATCCGCGTCGAGCATCGTCGGCGCGCCGTTGAGTTCGATTGAAATCGTGTCGGTCATCGCGGCACCGCGGTGGCAGTAAAATGCGGAACCCGCAATTTTACCCCAAGACCCGCCCGGAATTGCGGGGGAGTGCGCTGCCAGCCGCTTTACATCACGCCCGAAACGCCTGAAAATCCGCAGCTATGCGGGTGTAGTTCAATGGTAGAACCTCAGCTTCCCAAGCTGATGGCGTGGGTTCGATTCCCATCACCCGCTCCACTTCTAGCCGTCTCCGTCTCTC